>JANYCV010000506.1 GCA_025360145.1 Acidobacteriaceae bacterium | reverse complement strand
GACGGAGGAATTTGCGGCGCTCGATGGAGAGCGCCGCCGCGCCGTCACCGAAACCGAGAAGTTGAAGGCTCTGCGAAACTCGGAGAGCACCGAAATCGCGAAGCTTCGCAAGGCCGGTGAAGACACGACCGACCGCCAGCGGACGATGCGCGAGATTGGAGACACCATCACCGCACTGGATGAAAAGCTGAAGGCGGTGGATGCGGCGTTCCATCAAATTCTGTTGAGCGTCCCGAATATTCCGCACGAGTCTGTTCCGGTGGGTAGAAGCAGCGAGGATAACGTGGAAGTCCGCCGCTGGGGAACGCCTCCGGAGTTTGACTTCACGGCGCAGCCGCACTGGGACCTGGGGCCTGCGCTGAACATTCTGGATATGGAGCGGGCGGCCAAGATAACGGGCGCACGGTTCGCCGTGTACATCGGGTTGGGGGCCAAGCTGGAGCGGGCGCTGATCAACTTCATGTTGGATGTCCACACGCGCGAGCATGGTTACACCGAGGTGCTGCCGCCGTTTCTGGTCAATACCGCGAGCCTTGAGGGAACCGGGCAGTTGCCGAAGTTCGCCGAAGACCTGTTCCATTGCGAGAATACCGATTTCTGGCTGGCGCCTACGGCCGAGGTTCCGGTAACGAACCTCTTCCGCGACGAAACGCTGGACGCCGATAAGCTTCCGATTCAGCTCTGTGCGTATACGCCGTGCTTCCGCAGCGAAGCGGGTTCCTATGGGCGGGATGTGCGGGGTATCATCCGGCAGCACCAGTTTCAGAAGGTGGAGCTCGTGAAATTCACGCGCCCCGAACAGAGCTACGAAGAGCTGGACAAGCTGACCGCCGACGCCGAACGGATTCTACAGAAACTTGGGCTGCCGTACAGAACAGTGGTTCTCTGTACGGGTGACATGGGCCCCAGCTCGGCCAAGACTTACGACATTGAAGTCTGGTTGCCCGGACAGAGCAACTACAAAGAAATTTCGTCCTGCTCCAACTATGAAGCGTATCAGGCGCGGAGGGCCTCCATCCGGCAGAAATCCGCTAAGGGCAAGTCCGATTTCGCCCATACATTGAACGGTAGCGGTCTGGCAGTGGGCCGGACCTGGGTGGCTATCATTGAGAATTATCAGCAGAAAGACGGAAGTGTTGTAGTGCCGGAAGTGTTGCGTCCGTTCCTCAATGCGGAAGTCATCACCAAGCACGGGGCACTGAACTAGAAACGTCCTCAAAAAAGCCGTTCACAACTATTTTCGGATTTTCCTAGGGCTGTAAGTAATTTATTAAACAATCACTTACAGCTTTTTGCACGAACAAACCCCTTCGTCCCAAATCCTCCAAAAGGTATCTTCTTACCAGAAGTAGACGGTATTGACTTCGCCTGGCGCCTTTATGGCCGTCAGGCATTTTTTTTGGAGGTTTTGAATGCCTGGCAGTAAACGATGGGTAATGAGCGCTCTGGCGCTGGTTTTGGCGATTGGCGGAAGCACGGTTGTGGCCGCTCCGCCGCTGACACTAATCAGCGATGTCCTTTACAAGGCGGATGGAACCCGCTTTGACGGCGTCGCATTCATTGAATGGAAATCTTTCGATGCTTCGGACACGTCGAATGTCCCGATGCAGAGCATCACGTTGCGAATCACATACGGCGTAGTCCGGGTGCAACTGGTGCCGACAACGAACGCCACTCCGGGCGCATACTATCGCGTACGGTATAACAGCAACGGGCGTACGCAGTTCACCGAATACTGGGCGGTGCCTCCCAGTAACACCGGCCTTCGGCTGCGGGATGTGCGAATCCAAGGCCCGCTGGGAGGAAACAGCACCGCGCCGCCGGTGAATACGGCGATCCTGATTCCGGATGTCTCCGGTCTGCGCGAGGAATTGGATGCTCGTCCAATCAAGGGAGTCGGTTTTTCCATTTCAAGAGTCGCGATGATCAACGAGACCGGCGCGTTGGAAGGCGTGCTGGGGAACCTGGGCGACTGCGTGAAGGTGGACGGCACCTCAGGCGCTTGCGGAACGGGTGGCAGTGGAAGCGGACCGGTTTTCGTGGATGCCGAGATGCCAACCGGGGCGGTGGATGGTTCCAATAACTTCTTCACGTTGTCCGGGAGTCCCAGCCCGTCCGTGAGCCTGCAAGTGTTCCGAAATGGGATTCTGCAGAGGTCAGGGGTGGACTATTCGTTGACGGGAGCAACGGTGACTTTCCTAAGCGGAGCGATTCCGCAGAGCGGCGACGTGGTGCAAACGTACTATCGCAAGTAGGAGATTTCCCTCAGAGGCCGCATTTTCCGCAATCCCCTCGGCATGCGGCCTCATTCAAACCGGGATGCTAAGTCATTTTCTGGCATAAGGATACCCTCATTGTAGTGAACTACGGGCCCCTACCTCATTCCTAAGCACCTTCTCCGCCTCATCTACGGTCAAAATAAGGTTGTCAGTTCCGACGAAAAGACGCAAGATATAGAAGAGACTAGGCGGACACTATGATCACTTTCTATTTATTGGAGTTGTTGCGGGATGATCGAGGTCAGGATCTGATTGAGTACGCACTGATGGCTGCCTTGGTGGGTACTAGCATTGGCGTCGTGATGCCGGGTTGGATTTTCCCTGAAGTGAGCCAGATCATGTCCAAGGTCACCGCAGCCCTGGTAGCAGCTACCTCCGCAAGCTAGTTCAGATACTTCTTCAAGTCTGGATTCAATTGGGCCTGCACCTCAGGCTTGTCCAGATCTTCCTTCAACACCAGTCGCGGCGCCAGATTGTTAATCTTTTGTGGCGTGCCGCCTTTGAAAATCGTCACTGCGGCCAGAATCGATTCATAACCCATTTTGAAGGGATGCTGAACCACCAGCGAATCGATCAGTCCGGACCGGAGATCGGCCTCCAGAGTTGGACCGGCGTCAAACCCTACCAGCTTAATGACGCTCTTTCGGCCTTTCAGAGCCTGGGCGGCACCCACGGTGCTGGATTCGTTAGAAGCGAACATTCCAACCAGATCCGGGTGCGCGGTCAACATATTCTCTGCGGCGCGCAGTGATTTGGCGAAATCGGCCTCGCCATAGCGCTTGTCGACAATCTCGATGCCCGGGTAGTCCTTGTGGATCGCGTCCTCGAATCCCTGCTCGCGGGCCATGGTGGAGGCCGCGCCCGCCTGTACAGCCACGATCACTATCTTGCCTTTCCCTCCGGTAACCGCACCCATGCGAGCGGCTGCCATCTGGCCGGCCTGATAGTTGTCGGTGGCCACCTGCGAAGCAAATTTGTCGGTATCCATCGGTGAATCGAAGATGATGACCGGAATCTTCTCGCGCGCGGCACGCTCCACCACGCTAACCATCACCGTTTTATCGATGGGGGCCAAGGCGATAGCGTCGACGTGGCGGTTGATCATGGCATCCACTATCTGAAGCTGACCATTGAAATCGGTCTCGGTGGAGGGGCCGTTCCAGATGATCTCAACGTTGTTTTCCTGAGCGGCCTTGGCGGCCCCGGCGTGTACCGACTGCCAAAAGAGGTGTGCCCTGCCCTTCGGCACGACGCCAATGACTTTTCTGTCGTCCTTCTTACAAGCGGCCAGGAATGGCAACGTTAGGGCGATACCGGCCAGAGCCAGGCCACGGAGGAAACCGAGTTGTATGTTCATTCGGGAAACTTGGCGGGTACGGCGGCGCTCTGCCAGCCCTCGCCGCTGAGTGCTTTCAGAAACTCGACCAGATCGTTCTTATCCTGTTCTGTCAGGCGAAGCGGCTTGATCTTCTCGTCCAGATTCTTGTTCGGTATTCCGCCCTTATCGTAATAGTCGACCACGTCGCGCAGCGTTTTCAGACTGCCGTCGTGCATGTAGGGAGCAGTATTTGCGCTCTCGCGCAGAGTCGGCGTTTTGAAGGCACCCCAATCGGCGGGATTTTTGGTAACGGCGGAGCGGCCCTCGTCCGGATTCGGCCTGTCCGTTCCCACACCTAGATTGTGATACGCGTTGGTGGTGAAATTGATGCCTTCATGGCACTGGTCGCACTTCGCCTTGTTCACGAACACGTCGTAGCCGCGAATCTGCTGTGCGGTCATCGCGCTCTTCTTTCCGGCCCGGTAGCGATCATAAGGCGAGTTGCCGGAAAGCACAGTACGCTCATAGGTGGCGATGGCCTTTGCCACCTGATCGATGCCGATCTCACCTGCACCGAACGCACTTGCGAATAAGATCTGATATCCGGGGATCCCCTTCACTCTGGTCACGACGCCAGCGTGGGTATTACCCATCTCAATGGGATTCGCCATGGGCCCCTTGGCCTGTTCTTCTAATGAGGCAGCGCGGCCATCCCAGAATTGCGCCAGGCTGTAGGCGCGGTTAAACACCGTGGGAGCGCTTCGGCCGCCCTTCTGCCCTTTGATGCCAGTGGAAACCGGCGAACCGTCCGCGAACGCGAACTTCGGATGGTGACAACTGGCACAGGAGACGCTGCCGTCGGCTGAAAGGCGGTTATCAAAATACAGCAACCGGCCCAGCTCCACCTTTTGCTTCGAATATGGATTATCGGCCGGCCACTGCACGGGCATAAGCCCGAGCGGCACCTGGACTTCCGGCGCCGCTGGTTTCTTGTCGGCGGCTTGCGCCGCCACGGTTAAAAGAACTGGGGCAATCGCCGCCAGCCATATCTTGCGTCTGAACATACCCGATTATTTCTTTACAACCTTATTTCTTGACAAAACCATGGACGTAAAGCGCCTTAAAACCGCCGAAGGACGACTGGGTGCCGGTTACTTCCATGATGTGGCCAGCGTGATCAACCGCGGCCTTGCGGAAATCGGTCTGCCCGTCGCGGCGCAGATCGTGTTCTTCTTCCATCAGCATGTAAAGCGAACCGTCCGAAGTCATCAAACCGATGGGCTGTCCGTTGTTGAAGCACTTCTGCGCGCAGGCGCGATGCTTCTCGCCATGCTTGCCAATCTGCAGGTAGCAGGAGAAGTCGACGATTTCACCTACCAGGGTCGCCGGCTTGGCGCCCGTGTTCGGCTTGCCATCGACTGCGGCGCCTACAGTGGTGGCGCTCCAGGGTTCCGCGGCAGCAGTCCCAAGTTTGCCCATCGGAGCCTCGTAACTGCCGGCTTCCACCTTCATCTGCGGCTGCAGAATTCCGGGGCCTGCGCCCTTCTTGGCCATCGGCTTCTTTTCATCGGCGGCGAATACGCCCGCTGCCAGGGCAGCCACACCGATTGAGCACATCACGTAACGATTGAAAATTGACATTGTTCTCCCCTGATTTTATCCGCGTACGCTCGCTGCCGGTATCTTCGACAGCAAGTCTTCCATCTCGGTTCGGCTTTCGCCGCCGATGGTAAAGCAATCCACGCAGTCGAGTGATAACGCGAACTGCAAACATTTGTCGGCTTCATTGCGAAGTCGTCCGGCACCCAGAATTTTCATCCCGATGACGCCCTTCCCTGCCGCCTTGAATTCCCGCAGGACGGAGATGACCGTCTTAGGATCGGCGTCCATTGCGACCTGCGCGGGATTGATGCGCGCCAGATCCACTTCTACCCACGGATGCTTCGCTGAAGTCCGCAGTGCCTCAATAGTGTGGCACGAGGTGCCGTGCGTACGGACGATGCCCTTCTCCTGCGCTTCGGAAATTACGGCCATGGCGCCTTTTTTCTTGTCGGGCCAGTTGGCGTCCTGCATGTTGTGCAACAGCAGGATATCGATGTAGTCGGTATTGAGTTCGCGCCGGAATCGGTCCAGATCCGCTTTCATCTCTTTCTCGGTAGAGGCGTGCGTCTTGGACAGGATGGTGACCTTGTCGCGCGGCACCGTTTTCAGAGCTTCCCGCAGATGCGGATGCGAACCGTACTGATCGGCGGAATCCCAAAAGGTGAGGCCCTGGTCGTAGCCCGCGCGGAACAACTCGGCGACACCGTGCAGACCCAGCTTCTTCGTTTGATTGGAGCTGCCACCCGAACCGTTCGTCCCGGTTCCCATTGCGAGACGGCTCAGCTCAATTTTCCTGGGGCCGAGGAAGATTCGATCCGTCGCCAGTTTCCTGGTTGTAGCGGCGAACAGATGATACGGAAAGGCATTGAGAGCAACCATGCCCGATGCGGCTGCGGTTTTGCAAAGAAATTTACGCCGGTTCATTTGGACTCCTGGTTCGTACATGAAAATTATCACATGCGGAGAGAGCAAACAACCAGCACGGCGAATCCTGTAGGGATTGGCGGGCGGTGACGTCCCTACCGTAGTTCATCGTGACGCTTATCTTCAACTGCGAAGTTTATGCATTGAAGGGACACTCGAAAGCTAGCGTCGCTTTCTACGGGCAGTCGCCGGCGCCCACCGGCAGGTCGAACTCGACGCACATCCGGGCCGCCTCCACGCTCTCTTCCACCCAATCCTCAGGGAGCTTTAAATCGCGCGATAGCTTCTGGATAGACACCCCATTCACATGGGCGAAATAAAGCTGCATGGAGAAAACGCGCGGCGATCCGGTGTGCGTCAGGCGTTCAAAGCCGCCTTCCCTGGGCTGCCATCCCGCTGAGATCCGGCTCTTGCCAATCTGGCAGCGCTTTCCCAGAAACACGATCAAGAATGTATCCAGCGCCATCAACAGCAGGCCCAGAATCGCTGATCCCATGCAGTATGAGTGGAATCAGCAGCGGATTTTCTCAACCGTTGAATAATGCGCCAAGATCGGCAACCGGACAACGTACCCCGACATAAAACGATCCGAACAGGGCGTATACCGCGCTCACTTCGTCGAAGCGCATCTCATAGATCAGCTTCTTGAACACCAGCGGATCGTCGGCGAACAGATCCACGCCCCATTCCCAATCGTCGAAACCGATGGAGCCGGAGATAATCTGCTTCACCTCACCCGCATAACGGCGTCCAATCATGCCATGTTCGTGCATCATTGCCTTACGTTCCGCCATCGGAACCTGATACCAATTCTTCACCTCGCCCCGGCGGCGGTCCATGGGATAAAAGCAGATATATTTGTGGGACGGCACATCGGGATAAAGCCTGGAATGCATTGCTTCTTTCTGGCGCGAGATCACGGACTCAATCTCCGCTTTCCACTCCGGCGAATGAGGAGCGATGCCCCTGTCTGCAAGCGATGCATACTCCTTCGATGTCGATTCGTAGAGCCCGAGTTCCACCACCGACAGATAGGAAGTTGTAGTCTCCAGATAGTCAGAGATCCCCAGCCGCGCCAGTTGCAGTTCCGCGCGATTCAACTCCTCGAAGCTCGACCGGAAGTGCACCAGCAGAAGGTCGCCCTTGTGCCCGATGAGTGAAAACACGGCGCTCTTTTCCTGCTCCATCGCCGATAGCGCAGCGGTGGCTTCGGCGATCAATTCGGCGCGCGCCGCCTCCGGCAGGGCCTTCCATGCGGCCCACTTTACACGCATCATCTGGTGAAGGACGCTGGCGCCCTCCAACGTTAGTGGTACCGGCGGCATGACTGCCGCGTTCGTTTCGGTGGATTGCAAGTTACTCACTTTTCCCTATTGGTGGAGTTACGTTGTTCATTCGGGGCCGCCGTCCCGCTTGTAGCAGCGGAGGCAGGGGCCTCCGCGCCGGCGAGGGCGCCCGCCCCACAAGCCTCGCAGACCAAAGCGATACCTACTCGCCATTTTGCCGCCGGCTCGTCGCATAGTTCAGTTTTACCGCACAACGGACCACCTGCGATATCATCCCATCGAATGCCTCTCAGCAGACGTGAACTTCTGGCCGCTGCACTCCTCTTGCCCGCCGCGAAAGCCGCCCCGGCGGGGAAGATTAAAATTACGAAGTTTGAAATCCATAAAGTGACTGTGCGCTGGCGCGACCTGGTGTTTCTGGAAATCCAGACGGATTCCGGGCTGACCGGCCTCGGCGAGGCAACGCTTGAAACCCGCGCGGATGTTGTTGAGCAAGGCTTGCGATGGCTGGAAGAAAGTATGCTCGGCATGGATCCAGCCGGTCCGGAAGATCATTGGAACAGAAACTACTATCAACTGTCGCGGTGGCGAAACGGTCCGGTAACGATGTCGGCGCTGTCGGCGGTGGATATCGCGCTGTGGGATATCGAGGCCAAACGTCTGGGCGTGCCGGTCTGGCGATTGTTGGGCGGGCCGGTGCAGAAAAACTTGCGCGCCTATTTCACTCATTGGAGCGCAAGTTTCAGCCCGCGTACCCCGGAAGGCTTTCGGGATTTCGCCGAGAAAACGCTGGCCGGCGGATGGACTGCGGTGAAATGGACGCTGCCGCTCGAAGGAACCGAATCCGAACGCATCCGAAAGAGCGTGAGGGAAGTGGAGGCTGTTCGCAAAGCCGTGGGCGATCAGTTGGACATCGGACTCGAAGCCGCGGAGACTTTCAGCCTGCGGTCCGCCATCCAATTCGCAAAGGCTCTAGAACCGTACCATCCGCTATTCCTTGAGGAACCTACGCTTCGTGAAAACCCGGCGGGATTGGGCGAGGTGGCCGCAAAGAGTCCGGTGCCGATTGCGACGGGTGAGGGACTGCTTTCGCGCTTTGAGTTCCGCCCGCTGTTGGAGGCTCGGGGCGCCGCCATTATTCAACCGGACGTGATTCATGCGGGCGGAATCACCGAGATCCGCAAGATCGCCAATCTGGCTGAAACCTACGGGGTGGAGATTGCGCCGCATCAATGCAGCGGACCGGTGGCGCATGTAGCGTCGCTGGCGGCGATGTCGGTATGCCGAAATTTCCTGATACAGGAATGGGAAGCCGAAGACGACAAGGTTTTTCAGGAACTGACCAACGGCACCTACCCTACGCAGAGCGGCGGAACCATCCGGCTGCCGGAAGCGCCTGGGTTAGGAATTACGGTCGATTTTCCGGCGTTTAAGAAGCGCTTTCCGTTCCGCGGCCTGAACCGGCGGGCCACGTTGAAGTCGTAGTCTACCCTAAACCCGGCAGTTCAAATTCGGCGGATCGTGCCAAGTCGCTGAAATAGCTTAGAAGTTCAACTGCCTGGCATTTCCCAATTCGGTGGACAACTGATTCCGTTGCAAGTACTTGCTGGCTAAATACCTACCCGATTGTGAGTGGCTCCAACTGCCGGATTTAGGTTTACGGCTTTGCCTACGGGTTTACTTCGACGACTTCGTCAAAAATTGCGGGATCGACACTGATGCCGCTGATGCGCAGACGCTCCAGAATCTTCGGCTCATGGCCGCAGCCGCGGAAACGGCCCTGCACTTTGCCCGCATCACTAACGCCGGTGCGCTCGAAAACAAAAATGTCCTGAACATCCACACGGTCGTCCTTGACGCCGAGCACTTCGGAAATGTTCATGATCTTGCGGCTTCCGTCCTGAAGGCGCGAAACCTGCACCACCAGTTTCACGGCGCTGGAAAGCTGCTGCAGGATGACGCGGGTGGGGATTTCGAGGTCCGCCATCAGGATCATGGATTCCAGCCGCGAAAACGCATCCTTGGGATTGTTGGCGTGGACTGTAGTCATGGAGCCTTCGACGCCGGTGTTCATTGCCTGCAGCATATCCAGCGCTTCGGCGCCGCGGCACTCACCGACGATGATGCGGTCCGGACGCATGCGCAGCGCCGTGCGTACCAACTGGCGCTGATTGATGCCGCCTTCTTTGTTCAGGTTGGGCGGCCGCGTTTCGAATTTCACTACGTGCCGCTGCTGCAACTGCAACTCGGCGGTATCTTCGATGGTGACGATGCGCTCGTCCTCGGGGATGAACCGCGAGAGTGCGTTCAGGGTGGTGGTCTTACCGGAACCGGTTCCGCCAGAGATCAGAATAGTTGCCTTCGACTTCACGCAGGCGGCCAGAAACTTCAGCATGCCGGACATGATGGTCTTGTTTTCGATCATCTCGTCAGAGGTGATGACGTGGCGGCCGAAGCGGCGGATGCTGAGCGACGGGCCGTCGAGCGCCAGCGGCGGAATGATGGCATTGACGCGCGATCCATCGGGCAGGCGGGCGTCCACAATTGGTTGCGCTTCATCGATGCGCCGGCCCACTTGCGACACGATTTTTTCGATGATGTGCATCAGGTGTCCGTTGTCCTTAAAACGAACCTGAGTCTGCACCAGCTTGCCGTTGCGTTCGATGTAGACCTTGTCGAACCGGTTCACCAGGATATCGGAGATGGACGGTTCTTTCAGTAGCGGCTCGAGGGGGCCGAGGCCGAGCACTTCATCGAGAATCTCCTCGATGATCTTGTTCTGCTCGGCGGTGGTCATGGGCACGCGTTCGTCTTCGAGGATGCGTTCGACAACGCGCCCAATCTCCGCGCGGAGCCGGTCCTTCGGGATCGAAGAAACGCGTTCCATGTTGAGAGCGCCGATCAGTTTCCGGTGAATTTCGGATTTCAGTTCGAAGTAGCGATCAGCAGCTGCGCTTGGACCTCGGTTAGGTTGCGGTCGAGAAGTAGTTCCCACGTTTCGCTCCTGTGTGCGTGTCTCCAATGTAACGCACGGTTACGGCGGGAGTGCAGTATTTGGGATACGCTAATGGGAGTTGACACATGAGACAGACCTGTACGATTTCACTATGGGCGGCAATGTCAGCGCTGATGGCGGCGCCCGCCGTGGGCTATGCGGATCAATTTGTTCTATTCGACGTTACCTTCACCTTTACCAAGGCGGATGCGGACAACTCTACGCCCAATAAGTCGCACTTCTATGTCAGAGGGTCCTCGATCAACCCGGATCGCCCGAAGGACTGGACGACGCCGGTGGACTACCGAAACGGGACTGTCCACATCCGCACGGAGGTGATTGAAAAGCCCGCGGGCGGCGAGAACACCACGTGGACACTCTGCTACATCCCGAATAAAGGCCAAGGAAACGGTTATGGCTGCACGGGCACCGTCCTCTACCGCGAAAAAGGGGTGTACGAACAGGATGTGCCGATGACTTCGTGGTGGCGGAACGAAGCCATCGTCTGGACGGAAGGGATCAAGCAGATGGATCTCGTGATCAAAGACGGCAGCGGCGGCGGGGGGCACGCGCATAAGCGGGCGGACCCGGAAAAGTTTTTCCCGGCCAAAATGCGGATCACTATGGTCCAAGTGTCGGCGGGTTCTACGTATGATCCGAGCTTGGTGCCCCAGCTTCGCGCCAAGGTCGATTCTAGTGGTAAATAAACTGGCCCTTCGTAAACTCTTCAGGCTTGGCGTTTCAAGTTTTGAGCATCGACGTCTCGAGCGTTGACGCCAGCGCCAATGATCGATTTCTTAAGTCAGCGGCCGTGCAATTCCGGGCTCCCCTCAGGCATCGTTCAAAGTTCTTCATGGCTCCCGACACATCTTGACTTTCGACCATAACCAGAGGGACCCAATAGAGAGTATAAAACTTCACTTCGGCTTTGCGGCGTTCGGCGATATCGTTTGAAGTAAGGTGGCTGCCGCGGTTGCGGCCTCAAAGTACAGCTCCTGCTGCTTGAGGAGCAATGGCCTCATGAACTCACGTTGTGCGGTCTCGTCGTTCCTGCGAGCGCGCTCCAACCGTTCCGCGGCTTCCTTCAAGTTCTGCTGGTTGAGAGCAACACGGGTCTTAATCTGTTCGGTCCTATATTGCCAGACTGCGAAGATGAAGCCGAGCACTGTGACCAATACCGTTAACTGGGTATGTGCTTCACTCCAGCGGGTACGGTCTGGCAGCGTTTCGTGTGGCTGGCGCATTGGGGCCTTCGTCCCGCTTCCAGCAGCGGGACGAAGGCGTCCCGCGCCGGCCAGGGGGCCCGCCCTACCTGGGCTGCTGCCTTAGTAATTATTTGAGTGAAGCACATACCCAGCTACCGTTATTGCCGGCAGCAGTCTTGACGCCACATCGATTTCGCGGCGCTCTCAACTTCGCGCGTGAGCTTTTGAATTTCGAGGTCGAGTTTCCGTTGTTCCGCTTGAGAGCGAACACTATCTGCCATTTCAGGCATTTGGCATCACCAGTCAACTAGAATACCCGGAAAAATCGTCGATTTGGTCCCGCGTTCCGTAACCGAGCACAGCCGCGAATCCGGCCAGCGCTACGGGCTCTGCAATGTTGCGCATTAGGAAAATGCTCCATTGCGGCAGCGGCACTATCACAGCCAGCGCAGTAATTCCAAATAGCAGGCCGCTGAGATAACGCAGTTGTTCCAGAACCGGCGTGCCGGCTGCGCGCGAGATCAGCCAACTGCTGAACGGGATCGAGATCAACATCGCCCCACCGATGAGGATCAGGAAGGCCGTGGGGCTGCTGATATCCATCGCCAGATCTTCCGTTAGCCAGCGGGCGCGCTCGGAGTAAACGGTGAAGACCAGATCAAACGGATAAGCCGTCGCGAACATCACCGGCCAAGCCCGCCGGGATCCGGCAATCAGCATCAGCGGGCTTAATCGCAAGACGCTGATGAGGAGCAAGACCGCTGGTGAATCAAAGGTGAACAGCCAGCGCGACAGTGCGTAACAGGCCAATCCCGCTGCGGCAAACCGCGCGGTTCCGCGATCCCAAAACGGTTGCGGCGGATTGTCCAGATCCGTAAAAAGTCCCATGGCGTTTAGGGGAACAGATCGCCGCTGAGCGAGAACTTGTAGACCGAAGTGTTAATCCGCACCGAACCGGTAACCGTCATTTTCACGCGAACAGCCGATATCGGTATGTCCACGTCAACGGGCATGGGGCCGGCTACTGTACTGAGGGTAATTGGAAGCGATGCGTCAACCAGCGCCACTGTCCCGGTGCCGGTCAGTGTAGTGAATTGAATTGTTTCCAGCGTCCAGACTGCAACCGTATCGGAAATTCCGAACGGCTTCACCTCAAGCGTGGATTTCGCCGGCAGCCGCAGCGGACTCACCATCAAGCGGGCCGAGGCCACGCAGTCCTCCGGACCAGGGTTGGTTCCTGGAGGCGGACACGAAGCAGGCACCCACTCCACTTCCGCGGCGAGGGGTACGGCGGAGGCCACCGGGGGATAGGCTATCTGTTGCAGGGCCGGGGCGTAAAAGATTCCGGATTTGTTTAACGAAACGGTTTCCGGCGCCGCCTTTTTCAATTTGCCCGCATCCAGCTTGTAGACATTGCCCGCGTCGGAGACGAACACGGTGCCCGTGACATCCGTAACAGTCCCGTATGGGGCCGCAAGAGGGTCGATCCCTTCATCCAATGGAATGGTGGCTATCAGGCCGGAGTCCGCCGCAACCACTCGCACGCGCGCCCCCTTCGCATCGGCGATCACCAGGTTTCCGGTCACATCCGCCGTCAATCCCAGCGGGCTGTTCATCTGGGCGTTGGTTGCTATTTCGCCGTCGCCGGCCGAACCGGCGATGCCATTGCCGGCCACGGTGGTGATGGCCCCGGTTCCGGCGTCCACTTTCCGCAGGCGCGCGTTTCCTGTGTCCGCGACGTACAGGTTGCCGGCGGGATCGAGAAACAGGCCCCATGGAGCGTTCAACTGCGCGCTGGAGGCGGCAAGATTGTCGCCATTGAACCCCGCCTCACCCGTTCCGGCATACAAACTGAACCCACCGGCGGAATTCAGCTTATACACCTTGTTCTGGCCGGCGATTGCGATGAAACTGTTCCCGTTGGCATCCGCCGCAAAGCCGGTGGTGCGGTTTGGGTTCGCATTTAAATCTGGCGGAGTCTCCGCGCCGACGCCGCCGACGCATAGAAACATCATCGTTGCCATCGGGATGGAGTTGCGAATTTGATAGCCCAAGAACCACTGTAGTACGGTTCTTGGGGCGGACGAAAGTCTTAGCTGGTGACAAGGCGACGGAGCCGCATCTCGGGCCTGTGGTCATGATGGGGAGAGTTCACAGTTTCGTGCACCGGTTCCACTTCCGCAATGCGGGCTTGGCCATACCGCTTCAGCGTTTCCATCAGGCGCGCCAGCATCAGCCGTTGCGTGTCTGCATGATAGGCTTCCCTGTGGCCATCGCAACAGAACGGTACTCCGCGCTTTACGAGGCTTTGTACCAGCGGGATCGGATTCTCACAAAATAAGCATTTCATAAGACTGCTGACGGCCTTTGGAGCGCTCGCCTAACCTCATCTGTCATCAGTAAAACACATTAGGTGGCATGTAAGAAATAGACATGTTGGCTCAAATCTAGTGCCTTTTCTTGCAGTACTAGGGTTTTAGTACTACGTCAGGATTTATCTGTCTTTTTCACGGAACTTTTGTATCGGCGCAACCACTCCCGGGGGCACGGCTGTCCCGGAGCCTGTCGGAATGAAACTGTTTTCGACCAGGAATCAATAACTTACAGACCATGCAATGTTCTTAAGTGATTGATTCTACGTTCTAGAAATTCTATCTCCGCCAGACTCCCAGCATTGGCATATGTGGACGCAACATGAGACCGAAGTACTGGCCAGACAGGAGGCGCACTGCCGGATTGCGCGCGGTTTGGTTCAGGCGTGCCCGATTGTTCTTGCCCTACTCCGACTGGTGCCGGGCCCATCCGAGCGCGTGCGCGGCGCCACCGTCTCCGGTGTCGACGCCATTAGCGGCCTTACTTCTTCGCCGCGGCTCCCGGCGTAGTAGCCTTCTTCGCAGCAGGCGCCGCAACCCCGGTCTTCTTCGTCGCGGCTGGCGGCCCCGTCTTCCTCACCGCTGGCGGCGGATTCACCGGAGCCCCCGGCCCCACGCGCAGAAACGTAATCTTCAAAATCTTCGGCGGCGTGTTCGGTCTGTTGTTTTCATCGCGCGGCAGCCGGGCGATCTTCTCCACTACATCCTGCCCCTCTACCACTTGCGCGAACACCGTGTGCAGCCCGTTCAAATGCGGCGTCGGCACCTCTGTGATGAAGAACTGGCAACTGCCCGTACCCGGCGCCGAAGCCTTCGCCATGCCGAATTTGCCCGGCGCATCGAAGGAAAGCGACGGGTCGAACTCTTCCGGAATTCTATCGGTGCCGCCCATGCCGGTGCCGGTCGGGTCTCCCGCCTGCACCATGAAGCCTGGAATTACGCGATGAAAAATCGTGCCCGGGTATAAGGGCCGCTTCACGCGCGTGGCAGTTTTCGGGTCGGTCCATTCCTTCCGCCCCAACGCCAGAGCCATGAAGTTCTTCACTGTGATCGGAGACTCTTTCTCATACAACTTCGCGGTGACGTTTCCCAGCGTGGTGAAGACGGTGGCGTACAAGCCATTTTCGCGCACGGGCTCAGGAGGCGTGGCGGGCTTGGCGGTTGCCGGCTGGGCCACCATCGGCGCTGCGGCCTTCGGTGCGGGCGTCGGTGCGGCCTTCGGTGCGGGCGTCGCAGGCTGCGCCATCAGCGTGGACGCGGCCAGTGCGAACGCGCCAATCCGGAACAGAAAATATCTTTGCATCTTGACAGCTTAGCAAAGCATAAAATCACACATTTTTCATACTCCTGTCACCAAGCCCGTTGTACGCTGAAGCCGTGCCAGACGTAAACCTGGGCGGGGCCGCCCTGCGGCGTTTCCTGATGGTCGACCGCTTGCTTGAAATTTACCGGGACGCGCTGGCCCATCCCAGCGGCGCCCCGTTCTTCGAGAATCTGCTCTCCCTGCTCAATGTGAATCCGCTGATCACGCGGCAGGATCTGGCGCGCATTCCCGCCACCGGCGCCGTGGTCGCCGTGGCGAACCATCCGTTCGGAATGATAGAGAGTTCCATTCTGGGAGCGCTGCTGCCTACCGTCCGCCCGGACGTCAAGTTCATCGCAAATTCGCTTCTCTGCCAACTGTTTCCCGCCATCGCGGACCGCATCATCGCAGTGGACCCGTTCGGCGGCGAAGCGGCAACAAAGGCGAACCGCAGGGGCATGCGCCAAGCGCTGCTGCATCTGAAGGCTGGCGGAATGCTGGTAGTTTTTCCCGCAGGCGAAGTAGCGCATCTGAATCTGCAGAAGCGCCAGATTACCGATCCGGAATGGAGCACCACCATTGCGCGGCTGGTCCGGATGACGAAGTCGCCGGTGCTGCCCATCTATTTCGCAGGCGCCAACAGTGCGTGGTTCCAGGTGCTTGGCATGCTGCATCCACGGGTGCGCACGATGATGCTAATACACGAATTTTTCAAAAAGCGGAATCGCGATCTGGAAATGCGGATCGGATCGTTGATTCCGGCAAAGAAGTTGCAAGCCATGGACGACGATGTTGAGATGATGGCCCATCTGCGGCGGCGTACCTATTTTCTGCAGCACCGTAGTGTGCAAGTCAAGCTGGCGAAGTCCTCTTCAGAACCCATTGCCGCCGCGGT
>JANYCV010000390.1 GCA_025360145.1 Acidobacteriaceae bacterium | reverse complement strand
TGCAAACCGATGAAGTGCGAAGCGGCGGCAGTTATCTTTCGCAGAACGATCTCAGGCTCCACTTCGGAATTGGGAAAGCGGCAAAGGTGGATCGGATCGAGATCGATTGGCCGGGTGGAAAACACCAGATCGAACGCCCGTTGCAGGTGAACCGCGTAATTGAGGTGATGGAGAAATGAAGTCTGTTGTCTTGCCTGGCGGACGCCAAGTACCGGCGCTTGGGCTGGGCACATGGAAAATGGGCGAGGATGGAGGGCGGCGAGCAGCGGAAATCGCAGCCCTCCAGCGCGGGATCGATCTGGGGATGACGCTGATCGACACGGCGGAAATGTACGGGGAGGGCGGTGCCGAAGTAGTGGTGGGAGAGGCGATTCAAGGAAGGCGGGACCGAGTGTTCATCGTCAGCAAAGTGTACCCGCACAACGCGACACGGCGGGGGACGATTGCGGCCTGCGAACGCAGCTTGAAACGTCTGGGCATAGAGACTATCGATCTCTATCTGCTCCATTGGCGCGGTTCCGTCCCGCTCGCCGAAACGCTGGACGCGTTCGTGGAACTGGAGCGCACCGGGAAGATAGGTTCGTTCGGCGTGAGCAACTTCGATACGTCCGATATGCAGGAAGCCTGGGACCTTCCCGGCGGGCAGGAGATTGCCACCAATCAGATCCTATACAACCTGACCCGGCGAAGCGTAGAGCACGATTTACTGCCTTGGTGCCGTAACCACCGCGTTCCTGTTATGGCGTATTCGCCGATGGAACAAGGCCGGCTGGTTCGCGATCAAAAGCTATTGAATCGGGATGCAACACCGGCACAGATTGCGCTGGCTTGGTTGCTGACGATGGAAGGAATCATCGCAATCCCGAAATCCTCCGGCGTTAGACACGTCGAAGAGAATCGGGTTGCGGCTGATTTGGTGCTTACTATCGCAGAACTTTCGCTGATAGACAGAGCCTTTCCGCGGTCCAAGGCACGCAAACCGCTGGAGATGCTTTAGGACTAAACGGCCTCGCTCGAAATCTTACCGTACATAGGATCGGCTGTATTCACTCGGTCCAGATTGGTGCCCACATCGTCAACCTGTGCATCTGTGGTATCCACTGTCCCTTCTCCGCCTTTCTGGAGACGGCGGGCAATTTTGTCCTGCCGTTTCTCTTTGCGGTTCTGCTCTTTCTGGCGCTTTTCAAATGTGGTTGCTCCACGACCGGCCATTCGTCACCTCACTCGATTTTATTGCACAACTCACACGGCGATACGCTCAGCCGAGAGGAGACGGGAAGAATCCCCTCTCGAAAGCGCACCTAAGTAATTCAGGAAGATCTCTAGAAAAATCTAACGGCGCGACCCGCGTCCGCCGGCGCCGCCACGACCACGGCTCTGGTACCCGCCGCCACCTCCACCCGAGCCGCCGCCCGAGCCGCCACGGAACCCGCCGCCACCGCTACCTTGCGGCTTCGGGCGCGCTTCGTTCACGTTCAGGGCTCTGCCATTGAGATCAGCACCGTTCAGGGCTGAAATGGCCGCATCTGCTTCGTTCCGATTCGACATTTCCACGAAGGCAAACCCTCTGGGCTGACCTGTGTCACGATCGGTGATTACGCTTACGCTGTCGACTGTGCCGAAAGGCGCGAACGCCGCAGACAAGTCATCCTGAGTTGTCTGAAAATTGAGATTACCTACAAATATTTTTGTCACTCTATTGCTCCTTCAGATAGATCAACGCTCGATCTCGGTCTACGTAGAGAACCGGACCCGAAGGAGCGGCACAGGAGAAGCCAGAGATTCAACCGCAGAAAAGCCTAAAACGCCTTCCTGCCTTTGAGTATAGCAGGAGATTTGCTGTCCTTGATTATTCCAGAAAGCAAGGGTACGCCGATAGTGCCCCAATTAGCGGCCCGGCATAGGCGCTAAATGCTTGCAAAATATCGTTCCGGAGTGGTCTGGGTCAACTTAATGTCAAAACCAAACTAATAGGTCCGAATTTTGAAGTGTGAAATGCCTCTAAGCGATTCGATCCATGGTGCGCAAGAGGGGACTTGAACACCCACGAGCTTGCTGCCGATAGCATCTCAAGATAATGTATGGATTTTTCTGGGCCTTCATCAGATGCTAAACCACTGATTTTTCGAGCCCGCTTTGTCGCTTGCCTTCAACGGCTTTCAGCCCGGCGAGCACACTCCGGGCACTGATGAAGAAGCGCCGGTGGTTCGAACTACTTGCCTCAAGTCACCATCCCTTAGAACGAGAAACACCAAAAATCCGGCAAAGAAGGAATCGGTAATCAACGGCGTTTCCTGCACTTCATGCGCCTCCACCAGCAATTCTTTTGTTACCAGAAACAACAAAGCCGCCAGACCGAAGGACAGGAGCATTCCGGAGAATGGTTGTCCCCGCAAGCGCGCCGACCGGAATTGCTAGGGCGAGAAGCACGGTTGTGGATATCGACTTGCCGCCCGCCACCCCCGAATTCATGAGCGTGACACCAGTGGCTACGCCCAATGAGAAAAGTTCCAGGCCAAGGGCAAAAACGAGCAGCATCCCTTCCTTGGCATCGGCGGCAAAGCCGATTCCCGCCAGAAATCCGTCCAGCAGAATATCGATTCCCGTCGCCGTAACAAGAGTGATCGGAAACGCCTTGGAACCGTCGCGGTTCCGCGATTCAATCTTTGCCTCTATGAACCAACGTAGGGCGAGCATCGAAGCGATCCCGAGTCCGAATCCGACGACGACCCACATGGGGCGGTGTCGCCGCACAACATCAGGCAACAACTCCACGCTCACCACCGAGAAGACCACTCCTGCCGCAAAATGTTGAATTCCACTCCGCACCCGCGCTCCCGGAGCGCGAAGCGCGGCGATGCTTGCCCTGCGAGGGCGGCAAAGACGGGAATCAACGAGTACAGCATTACGCCGAGCACGGACTGTGTTATTCCGGTGCCCCTGGTATGAGGCGCGCGGCCCGACTTCGCGGACCGGCGGTGCGGCGGCTACCCATGCGGCCGCCTTTCCTTGCGCCCCTCCAGCCACTGGTACACGGCGGGCAATACGAGCAGGGTCAGCAGCGTGGACGTGATCAACCCGCCGATGACCACGGTTGCCAGTGGCCTCTGGACCTCTGCTCCCGCACCCGTCGAAATGGCCATCGGAATAAAACCAAGACTTGCGACCATAGCGGTCATCAAGACGGGCCGGAGGCGTGTTACGGCTCCGTAGCGAACCGAATGGGCGAGCGGATCACCAGCTTGTTGCAATTCCCTGATGTACGTCAGAAGGACCACGCCATTCAGTACGGCGATTCCGAATAGAGCGATAAACCCCACGCCTGCCGAAATGCTGAATGGCAAGCCTCGCGCCAATAGGGCAAGCATGCCGCCGGTTGCTGCCATAGGGATGTTGAGGAAGATCAGAATGGCCGGGCCGATCGCTCCAAAGTTCAGGTAGAGAAGTACAAAAATCAGCAGTAGCGCCACCGGAACAGCGAGCGCCAGGCGCCGGCTTGCGCTGGCGAATTGTTCGAATTGTCCGCCCCACTCGAGAGAGTAGCCTTCCGGCAACTTAACTTTTGATTCAACCGCGCTACGTGCTTCGGCAACGAAGCCACCGAGATCCCGGCCCCGAACGTTCAATTCCACGCTGATACGGCGCTGTACGTTTTCCCGGCTGATTTGGGCCGGACCCTCTTCGGCAATCACATCCGCGAGTTGACTGATCGGGATAAAGTGGCCCTCGGCATCTCCCACTTTCATGTTCCGAATGGCCTCTTCGCTCGAACGCTGGTCCGCCTGAAAGCGAACTTGCATGGCGAACCGGCGATTACCCTCAACGATCTCTCCGACGCGCTTCCCGCCCAGAGCCTCCACTGTATCCAGCACATCGGTCGCATTCAATCCATGCCTCGCAATTGCATCCCGCCGAATGCGGATTCGCAGGTACGGGAGACCCGCAACTCGTTCGGGCCGCACGTCCGCCGCGCCGGGAATCTTCTGAAGGAGCGCTGCAATCTGGTTGGCCTTCTGAAGGAGCACAGCAAGATCATCGCCATAGACCTTGACCGCAATATCCGAGCGGACCCCGGCTTCCATCAGTTCCTGCATTCGCATCTGGATAGGCTGCGAAAAGCTGTAACTTGCTCCTGGGGCATGTTGCGAAAGCCGCGTCTTCATGGCCGTAATCAGATCGTCTTTTGTGCGCTTGTGCGGCCATTCTGTAACCGGCTTTAACATGACGTAGACGTCGCTCTGGTCCAGAGCCATCGGATCTGTGGCTATCTCCGGGCTTCCGGTCCGGCAAAACACAGTCTGCACTTCGGGAAATTCCTTGAGCACACTTTCGATGATCTGGTTCCCGTGAAGAGATTCGGATAACGAGATACCGGGCAGCCGATACATCTGAACCACAATCGAACCCTCATCCAGGCGCGGCATGAATTCCGTGCCCATGAACGGAATGCCAATCAGAGACACCGCGAAAATACCGGCGGCGATCGCAAAGGTAAGCTTCGGGAAACGGATGGCACGGTCGAGGGCCGGACTGTAGATCCGGTGAAACTGGCGCATTAGCCAGGTATGCTTTTCGCCTTCATGCCTCTCATTGCGGAACGCAAACCATGTGAGGACCGGCATCAGAAAGAGCGCAATCACAAGAGACGCTCCCAAAGCGAACAACACCGTCAATGCCATGGGGCGGAACATTTTACCTTCAGTACCAGTAAGTGTCAGCACCGGAACATAGACGAGCACGATAATCAGGACGCCGAAAAAGATCGGTCGCGCGACCTGCTGTGAAGCCGATCGAATCACATCCATGATGTTTTCGCCGTGCCCTCGCATGGCTATTCGCCGGAGAATGTTTTCAACCATGACGACCGAGCCGTCCACAATCAAGCCAAAGTCAATCGCGCCCAGGCTCATGAGGTTGCCCGAGATATTAGCCCCCACCATGCCGGTAAAAGCGACCAGCATCGAGAGCGGGATGGCCGTAGCAACCACAAGGCCGCCGCGAAAGCTTCCCAACAGCAGAAGCAGAACCGCGATAACGAGAATGCCTCCTTCGATCAGGTTGCGCGATACCGTATTGATGGTCCGGCGGACCAGATCCGTGCGATCGTACAGCGGGACAATGCGAACGCCACGGGGAAGGGTCTTTTGAATATCGGCAAGTTTGGCTTTGACTCTATCCACAACGACCCGCGAATTCTCGCCGATCAACATCATCGCCACTCCGACTACGATCTCCCCCTTGCCGTCCTGGGTAGCGAATCCCTGCCGAACCATGGGAGCAAACTGCACTTGCGCGATGTTGCGGATGAGCACCGGCGTTCCGGATGGAGACACGCCGATGACGATACTTTCGATGTCCGAAAGGCTCGTGATCAGGCCTTCTCCCCGAATGACGGATTGCTGCTCAGATCGCTCCAGGTAAGCTCCGCCAGCATTCGCATTGTTGCGTTGAAGAGCGTTGATGACGGTTTCGAGAGTTACGCGATAGGACATCAGCTTGTTGTTGTCTACTTGTACCTCATAGGTTTTAAGTTCTCCGCCCTGCGAGTTCACCTCGATAATGCCCTGTACTGTTCGCAATTTTGTCGCGACCTGCCAGTCAAGGATGCTGCGAAGTTCCATTGACGAGTAGCCGCCGCCGGCAATCTTAAACTGGAAAATTTCGCCGAGTCCAGTTGCAATCGGCCCCATCTCGGGACTCCCCATTCCAGCGGAAATGGCTTCACGGGCATTACTCAGCCGTTCCATAACAAGGCGACGGGCGAAGTAGATGTCGATGTTATCCCGGAAATAAAGTGCTACGTAGGAAAGCCCGTTTTTTGAGACCGACTGAATTTGAGTAATGCCGGGAAGTCCGGTCATGGCCGATTCAACCGGAAAGGTCAGCAGTTGCTCAACTTCGAGCGGCGACAGGCCTCGCGCTTTCGTGAGAATCAGGACCTGGTTGGGGGTTACGTCGGGAACAGCATCGATGGGCAGTTCGTTCATTGAGAACAGCCCCACTGCAACCACCATTGCCGTACTTAACAAAACCAGAAAACGGTAGCGTAGGGCGAGATCAATTAGTTTTCCCACCCGACTATTCCTCCCCCGTTTGCTTGCTGCGCACAATCGATTTCAGGTGAAAAGAGCCGTTCACCACCACGGATTCTCCGGTTTTCAAGCCGGATGTCACCTCTGTTTTACCGTCGATGACTTTGCCCGGATTGATCTCTTTGGCTGCGAATGTGGTGGGAGCCGTTTGAATGAAAACAAAGTATTTAGTGTCCCATTGTTGTATGGCGCTGTCCGGGACGGCCAACCCCCTCCGGCTAAATTTGGTGGGCAGACGGACGGTAGCGAACATGTCCAGTTTGAGCGCAATAACGGGGTTTGCAACCTCGCAGCGAACCCGCGTGGTCCGGGTCTGCGGGTCGAGGATGTCACCGATGTACGTCACATTCCCGGTAAACTGTCGATCCGGATAGGTCTCTACTGTGATGAACGCCGGCTGGCCCGTAATGACCTTAGCCAGATCCTTCTCGTATACCTCTGCCTGAACCCACACCCTGCTGAGATCCGCGATCTGGAACAGATCCGTCTCTTCCGAAACAACTTCGCCCGGCGCCGCCGCTGCCTTGATGATCACGCCCGTGAAGGGAGAGGAGATGATCGTTTGAGTTGAATTGCGCAACGTCGAATACGTGAGACCAAATCGCTTTAGGCGCGCCGAGATGCCGGAAATTACGCTCTGTTGAGCCTCAATGCTGGCATCAAGAGACCTTGCATCGCTTGTGGCCGCTTCAGACTCTTTTTGCGGAATGGCCCCAATTTCAGCCAGGCGCCGGCTGCGTTCGGCTTGCTGCGTTGCGGTCGCTTGCTGTACTCGCAACCTTCGGAGTTCCGCCTGTGCAGCTTCATACTGCGCCGCGAGTTCGCCCGCCTCGATATTGTCGAAGCGAGCGAGCGGGTGCCCTTTGGTTACTCTGTCTCCCACTTTGGCCATTACCTCCTGCAGGCGTCCTTTCGCCAGCGGCCGCACATGACCGATGCGGCTATCAATGGGCTGGACAGTCCCAGTCACCAGCAGATATTCCTTCAGGTCGGTTTCAGCTACTTGCGCCACCTGCAGACCGACGTGGCGCTGCGCTTCCAGTGACATCTCGGCGGTTGACTGTTTCTCATCCGACTCGCTTTGCGCTTTTGGTTCGGGTTTGGATCGTGAGCATCCCGATACCACCAAAGCAAATACCACAATAGCGATGTACGTATTTCTCACCGGATCGGTCCTCCCGTTGCTCGCTCCAATTCACTCTGCGCCACTTCTGCTTCGAGTTGCGCGTCAATGTACGACAACCTGGTGTCTACAAGCCGCCGCTGTTCATTCAGAACGTCGAGCGCCCGCAACTGGCCCAGGGCGTATGCCTCGCGAATGATTTTGAGATTGGCTTCCGATTGGTCGATAACGCCTGTCAGTAGTTGAACGGCCTGTCTGGTTGTCTCCAGGCGCCGGTATGCGTTCTCTACCTCCTGTGGAATGACCCCTTCAAGGAACTCGCGACGCTGGCGCGCACCGGCCGCACGGGCCTCAGCCGCTTCCATGTTGCCCCGGTTCCGGTTACCGGTGAAGACCGGGATGGAAAGGCCGAAAGTAAGGATGTTGTTGCGGTCCCGCAGCGGAACGGGCAATCCGCCCGCCGACAATCCGAATGCGTTGAACTGAGAATTGCGATGGGAATAACGAGCCGACGCAGTCAAGTCCGGTTTGCCACCGGCCCTCGCCAACTCGACTTCGGCTTCGATCTGCCGTTCGGTGACCCGAAGTGCGCGCAGGTCGGGACGATCGTTGGCTTTACGCCGCAGGTCTTCAAGACCTGGCAATGACTGGATGGGCGAGAAGTCCAATCGGATGTCGAATGTTTCTGGAGAGGGCAGCCCGACCGTTCGTCGAAGTTCGGATAGAGCGCTCGCGAGTCGACCTTTATACGTCAACTCTTGAGCCTGCTTCTTGCTGGCTTCCGCCAAAAACAACGCCGCTTCCAGTGGAGCCGCATCGCCCGCGCGAACTCGTGCACTCGTCAGCTCATAGTTCTCACGATCGATCTGAAGGAGTGCACGCACAGCATCCAGCTTCCGGCTCGCGGCCACAGCCTCCGCGTATCTGGACTTCACATCGAACGTGAGTTGGCGCCGCCTCTCCAGAAGTTCCGCACGAGAGAGTTCAACGCCGAAACTGGCGACGGATGTTCGCTTCTGGCGTTTGCCGCCGGTTTCGATGGGCTGAAAATACCCCGCCGAATACTCCTGCTCTCCCACCGTTCCAAGGGGTCGGCCTGTAGCGAACTCGGTCTCAATTGTGGGGAATGGGCGAATGCCGGCTTTCCGAAGCAAGGCCTCCGTCTCACGGATACGTTCATTCAGGGCCAGAAATTCACGGTTTCTGGTAACCGCTATATTAACCACATCGTCGGCTTCCAAGACTTGGTTCTGTTGGGCATTGGCTGCCGTCAACAGGAAAGCGGCCGACGACAAGGCGATCAGACGCGTCCTTGTCATACACCTGTCCTTTAATTGGTTTTCTTCGGGAACGTTGACGAAAAGCTAGACTCTTGGAGGGTGCAGGATGGGCTTTGGGTCGGTAATCGGCGATGAGGGGACTCGCTCGAAGTAAAGCGCCTCGACAAGTTCACTGCAGACGAGCTTGGGAGAAGTTGCCAATACGATGTGCGTACAGCAGCAATAACAGTCCTCATCGCCGGGACCATAATTCGGATTCTGCGTCGTGCTCGAGGTGGTCGTATTCGAACTACAGGTTGCGGCGAACGCAGTGTCAACGACGAGGACGTCGCTAACCGCAATTAAAAGAAGTATGAGAGTTGCCGCCCTCATGAACTTCTGCCACATAACCATGTCTTTCATCTTGCCACAAAAACCAATTCTTAAACTTTCAATGACAATTGCTTCACAGATACCATGCACATTCATGATTGGTTGCCGGGTCTCCGCGGAAGTATGATTGAGAGCACAACCAATATGACTACATCCCCGGCGAGCCTATCGCGGCTGGTGGCGCTGGACGCATTTCGCGGCGCGATCATCGCACTGATGGTGGTAGTGAACGATCCCGGCAGCGGGCGCGATGCTTATGGACCGCTCCAGCACGCGCAGTGGAACGGCTGGACCAGTACAGATGTCGTCTTCCCGTCGTTCTTGTGGATTATCGGCGTCGCCATTACGCTGTCGCTTGCGAAACGAATGGAAGCCGGCGTTCCCCGTTCGCAGCTTTTCGGCCAGATACTGCGGAGAGGTGCGATTCTCTATGCGCTTGGACTGTTCGTTTATCTATTCCCCACGTTCGATTTTTCCACCATGCGAGTGCTTGGGGTTCTGCAGCGCCTGGCCATCTGTTATGTAATTGCCTCGGCCATCTATCTCACCACCAGCATCCGTGGCCAAATTATCTGGATCGTTTCTCTGCTTGCGTCCTATTGGTTGTTGATGACGCTGGTTCCTGTGCCCGGCTGCGGTGCGGGACATCTGGATGTCGACTGCAACCTGGCGCATTATGTGGACCGGATGGTGCTGGGCCGGCACAACTATCACTCCACCGGGACGTGGGATCCGGAAGGAATCGTCAGTACTATTCCGGCGATTGCGACAGCGCTGTTTGGCATCATGGCCGGCCATATTCTTCGCATGAAGCGCGATCTGGCGGAGCGCACCACGTGGATGTTCTTTGCGGGGAGTCTGCTGCTGGCCGCCGGACTGATCTGCGATATCTGGATGCCGATCAATAAGAAGCTGTGGACCAGTTCATTTGCCCTCTTCATGGCGGGCTTGGATTTCATACTGCTTGCAATCTCCATTTGGTGGATCGACGGGATGGGGCGGCAACGAGTGGTAAAGCCTCTGGTGGTGATGGGGATGAATGCCATCGCGGTCTATATGGCATCGGAACTTCTCGACATCGCGCTGGGCTCCATCCACGTGCAATCGGGCGGTTCCAATATCAGCCTGCATACGTGGCTCTATCAAAACGTGTTTGCGCCCATTGCTTCTCCGGCCAATGCATCGTTGCTCTATTCGCTTGCATACGTGGGGCTGATGTTCCTGCTTGCCTACGGAATGTACCGCCGCCGCTGGTTTGTGCGAGTCTGAACTTTCGTACCATCATGGAGGGAAGTTCAGAAAATATTGCGGTGCGGTACGCGTTGAAGAAAGTGACCTTGAAAAACGTGAAGATAAAGCCGGAGATGCACTGTGCGAACGTTGTCCACCATTCTGCTGCTTGCCGCGGCGCTCTCTCCACCGAAGCCCGTGTGGACGGGCCCGTCAGTCACTCTGCTGGGCGGCCCGTCGAAGGATGGCCGCTGGCTATCGTATGTGGACCACGGCGATCTCGCGTTACGCGAACTCGCGTCGGGCCGCACCGTTGTCATCACCAAGCGGGCCAATGGTTCGAAAGAGTTCGCGTATTTCTCCACCATCTCGCCGGACTCCCGCCGGATTGCCTACGCCTGGTTCAACAAACTCGGCTTCTATGAACTGCGCGTAGTGGATCTGGACGGCGGCGAGCCTCGGATTCTATACCGCAATGAAGAGACCGGTTTCGTTCAGCCGTGTGCCTGGTCGGCGGACGGAAGCCAGATCCTGACGCTGCTGTTTCGCAAGGACAACATCAGCCAGATCGTGATGCAGCCCGCAGCCGGCGGTCTCCCCAAGGTTCTGAAGTCTTTGAACTGGATCTATCCGAAGAAGATGGATCTCTCGCCGGATGGCCGGTGGATCGCCTACGATTCATTCGCGTCTGAGAACTCAGGCGAGCGGACAATTTACCTGCTCGCAGTGGATGGCAGCAGGGAACGCCGGTTGATTTCAGAGCCGGGCGATCACCTGTTTCCGGTTTGGACGCCGGACGGGAATAGCGTTGTATACGCCAGCGGGACGGGTGTCCGTATGCTGGATTTGGCGGATGGGAAATCGCGATCCATTGCAGATAATCTCGGGCGGGTTGTACCCCTGGGAATCACTCAGGACCGGACGTATTATTACGGGCTGCGCACGGGCGGCACGGATGTATATGCTTCTGAAATCGATATGGCGCAAGGAAAGTCCGGCGGCTCGCCGCGTCCCGTTAGCATTCGTTTTCCGGGCCGCAATTCGCAGCCGTCGTGGTCGCCGGATGGGCAGTGGCTCGCGTTCTTATCGAGGCGAGGCACAGAGACGTTTGGCGAAGAGACCCGGGTGCTGGTGCTGCGTGCCGCCAAAGGCGACGGGGAGCGCGAGTTGGCGCCGAAACTCGCGCGCATGGACGCGCCGCATTGGACTCCGGACGGCAAAGCTTTGCTGGTGCGCGGAACTGATCGACTGGGCCGCGAGGGCTTGTACAGAGTGGACACTGAGACCGCGAACGCCGTGCGAGTAGCCGAACCAGTTGATGCAAATGGCTGCTCACCCGCGAAGGCCGTTCTCTGCGGGACCGAACTCCGCGTAGGGGCTGAGCGCTATGAAACCACCCTCGCCAAACCCACTGAACTGGCGTGGGCTCCGCAACGCGATGCGATCTTCGTGGGAGACGGATCGCGTCTGGTGCGAATTCCTCTCGATCATTCGCCCGTGCAGAAAGTCGATACGCCGTCCGGGTTTTCCATCCATCCCAACGGCCGCACCATCGCATTCACGGCGGGCTCCACCAACTCTGAAGTGTGGGCGCTGAAGATTCCATGACACGGGCTGCAGGCTTCGTTTTACTGGCCGCGGCCATCGCGCAGGCGCAAGTGCCGCTCGGTTTGGACGCCTATATTCCCGCTCCCGAAAACAACCCGCTGTCTATCGAGAAGATTGCGCTTGGACGAAAATTGTTCTTCGATAAACGGTTGTCCCGCGATGGCTCCATTGCATGCGCGAGTTGCCACGATCCCAACCTGGCCTTCTCAGACGCCCGGCCTGTGGCGCTGGGAATCGCGGGGCGAAAGGGAACGCGGCGAAGCCCGCGCATCGCGAATCGCGCGTACGGAAAGTCGTTTTTCTGGGACGGACGAGCGGCCACTTTGGAAGAACAAGTGGGCGGTCCAATTGCAAATCCGCTGGAGATGGATCTGCCTGTAGCGGAAGCTGCATCGCGCGTGAACTTGAGTGAGACGGAACTGCGCCGCGCGCTGGCGAGCTACGTCCGGACGATTCTTGCGGGGGATTCGCCATACGACCGATTCGTCGCCGGCGACCGCACCGCACTAAACGCGCAGGCCCAGGAAGGGCTGAAGATCTTCCGCGGAAAGGGCGGCTGCATCGCTTGCCATCTGGGCCCGAATCTCACCGATGAGAGTTTTCACAACACGGGCGTGGGCGCTGGCGACGAGGGCCGCGCGAAGTGGTCCGGCAGACCCGAAGATACGGCGGCGTTCAAGACGCCGAGTCTGCGTGACGTGGCCTCCACGCCGCCCTACATGCATGATGGCAGCGTGGCGACGCTGGAAGATGTGGTGGAGCATTACAATCGTGGAGGCCGCGCCAATCCATACCTCGACTCCGAGCTTCATCGACTGCAATTGACGGATGCCGAGAAGCGCGCGCTGGTTGCGTTCTTGAAATCCCTGAGCGGAACAATCCGCGAGGGAAGCTTATGATCCGGGGTGTATTCGTCTTCTTGCTGCCCGCCTTTGCCCATGTCGCATTTAGAACCTATCCAATAGAGTCTTCGCGTTTCCTGGTAGAAAATATTTGGCTCATCGCGTTTCGCCCAATATCCACGGTTCTTTGGACGCACTTTTCAGAAGGTTCCAACTTTCCAGTCCAGGGCTTGTATGGTTCCGGCTACGCCGGGTTAGGGTGAGCGATGGGTTTGTCTTTACCAGTTCTGGATTCGTTCGCGTCAGCGCCGCGTGGAGCGCGAGTCGTCATTCGATACGCCGGCGGTAAAGTGGTTACGCCTTGCCGCGCAACAGATCGACAGCCAGCCACAGCCACGCCGCGATGAACGCGATGCCTCCCAGCGGCGTCACCGCTCCCAGTGTTCGCACACAGGTAAGCGCCAGAGCATAGAGGCTTCCGGAGAACAACAGGATTCCGCAGAATAACAGGACGCCGACCGTGTTCGCTGCCCTGGGCGCGAGGGCTGGAGCCACCAGCAGCCCGAGTGCATGTACGAAATGATAGAAGACCGCTTTTTCCCAGATGCCCATCGAATAGGCGTCCAGCCGGTCGCGCAACGCATGTGCGCCGAATGCGCCGGACATCACCGCAATCGCCAATAGTACCGCTCCAATCGCTGACCAATTCATCTCTACCAGTTTGGCACTAGAATAATTCCATGAGACGCGTTGCGATCCTCGCCTTCGTCAGCGCCCTCGCGGTATTCGCGCAGACGACGGACAAAGAAGTGGTCATGGGGCAGCGCCTCATGAAGGAACTCGGACGGAAATGGAAGATCGTTGAGACGCCGGAAGCCATCGCGGCACTCGCTCAGAGTCTGAGCGCGCAGCGGTCGATAGACGTCAAGGTAGTCGAATCCGATCAACCACTGGCGAACAGTCTTCCCGGCGGAATCGCATATATCAGCACCGCGCTGCATCAATCCGCAACTCGGGCTGAACTTGCGGCGGTCCTCGCGCATCAGATCGCGCACATCACCGTGCATCACGGCCAAACGGAGGGAAGGGGCCAGTTGGCCACCGTACCAATGTATTTCCTGGGAAGCTCTGCCGGCATATGCATCCGCACGGCTGAACCCGGATTTCTATTGCCGAAGTCCCTCGAAGCGCGCGCTATTGCGAATGAAGCCGAAGCTGACTTACTGGCGGCTCACTATTTGGAGCGAGCGGGCTATGAAGCAGCGGAGGTGAAGCCTATCTTCGACCAGTTCCTGTGGGCGTCGCCGCCAAGACCGGCGCCGAGAAAAACTCCAACTTTGCTGCGCTGAACTGCCTACAACGGTCACCCAGATCACCCAACGTTACTTGTCCCAGTTCTCCGTCAGAGCGCGTCAAGCGGCCGGTACTGGTTGTGCCTAGCCCAGGTTCCCGCAGATATCCAGTACCCGGATTGCGTTCGACCACTGGCCCTGCGGACAGCCGTACCAACCGCCCGGGGCCGATTCGCGATGAAGACGCTCGGCTCGCCGGTTTGATCTTTGTCTCGCCGCTGGCAAGCGCGATAGAATACACTCACACCAATGCATCTTCGAATCTTTGCACTACTCACCGCCTCGTCCGCGCTCCTGTGCGCGCAGGCCGTGCCTCCCATGCCTGCCACCGTGATTCACGAAGCCAATATCGAATATTCAAACGTGGGCGGCAAAGTGGAGATGGACATCGTTCGCCCCCGTGCCGCGTCCACCGAACCGCGCCCGGCAGTACTGCTGGTGCATGGCGGAGGTTTCCGCGCCGGCAACCGCCAGAGCTATCTGCCGGAGGCCATCCGGCTGGCCGAGCGCGGCTATGTGGCTGCAACCGTTAGTTATCGTTTGGCTCCCCGAAATCAATTCCCCGCCCCGGTTCATGACGTGAAGGCCGCAGTTCGGTTCCTGCGCGCGAACGCGGCGAAATACGGCATCGACACCGAACGCATCGGTGCCATGGGCGGTAGTGCCGGTGGACACTTGGTGCTGTTCCTGGGCCTCACGGGCGGCGTCGAAGAGTTTGAAGGCTCGGGACCGAACCGCCAGTTCTCCAGCAAGGTTTCCTGCGTGGTGGATTATTACGGGCCAACGGATTTTACGCAATCGTATTCGAAAAGCGTGGACGCAGCGCAGGTGTTGCCGCAATTTTTAGGCGGCGATCTGGAACATAGCCGGCCTGCGCACATTCGCGCAAGCCCCCTGAATTGGGTTACTCCGAACGCAGCGCCGATGCTGATCATTCATGGAACCAAGGATGCCTACGTTGCCTACGAACAGTCGGCGTGGCTACTCGAACGCTTGCTCAACGCGGGCGTACCGGCGGAACTGGAAACCATTTCTGGCGCAGGTCACGGATTTAAAGGCGCAGATAAAGAGAAGGCCGAACAGCGCGCGTTCGCGTACTTCGATCAGCAGTTGAAGGAGAAGATTCCGCAGCGGCACATCCTGATTTCCGATCACGGTCCCGCCGGCGAAATCGTCGCCATGGACTGGCCCTCGGGTAAAGTGTTGTGGACCAAACCGAATGAGCACAGTCATGATGTCCAGGCGCTGCCGAACGGGCATGTGCTCTTCACTTTGGGATCGAAAAAGTACGTAGCGGAGCTTGATCAGAACCATCAGGAAGTGTGGACCTACGGCGCGGCCGAGGGGCTGGAGCATCCATTGAGCGCACAGCGTCTGCCGAACGGGAATACGCTGATTGGCGACGCCAAACTGGGCCGCGTCATTGAAGTAACGCCGGACAAGCGGATCGTCTGGAAGTATGAGACGCCGGACATCGCGAACATGCGCATGCGCAACAGCCACCGCACCGCGCAAGGCACCACACTCATTGCAGTGGAAGCGGAAGCGAAAATCATTGAGGTGGATCAAGCCGGAAAGATCGTGTGGCAGTGGCAGGCGCCGAACGGTAAGAATCGACGCGCCTACCAGGCACGCCGGCTCGCCAACGGCAACACTCTCATTTGTATTTCCGATCCAGGCGAACTGGTTGAGGTAGACCCGTCCGGCAAGGTGGTCCGGTCCATTGGAGGCGCAAAGTCCGATATCCAGATGGGCTGGACGTCGGGTTTCGCGCAATGGCCGAATGGGAATTTATTGATCTCCGATTACACGGGCAGACGTCTGATGGAAGTGGACCCGGCCGGAAAAGTCGTCAATGAAATGCGTACCGGCGCACGAACCGTAGCGAGTGTGGAGTTGCTGCCATGAAAACAACAAGAAGAGATTTAATCGTTGGATCGATCGCCGCAAGTGTCGCGGCTAGTCAGCTAAACGGCCAGAGCACCGGCACCGAAAAGTTCGTCCGGTTTCAAAAGGGCCCCGTCACGTCGTACGGTATCGTTACCGGCGAGACGGTAGAAGCAATTCAGGGCGATCTTTTTGGCGCGCACAAGAAGACTGGGGCTAAACACAAGCTCGGGGAAGTGAAACTGTTGACGCCCTGCACGCCGTCAAAGGTGCTGGCCGTCGGGTTGAATTACAAGAGCCACGTCGGCACGCGGAAGCCGCCATCGGCGCCGGAAATCTTCTATAAACCGATTACGTGCCTGCAGAATCCCGGCGATCCAATCATCATTCCGAAGGATTCGCAAAACACTCACTATGAAGGCGAACTCGTCATCGTGATGGGGAAGAAGGTTTCGCACATTTCCGCAGCCGAAGCGAAGTCCGCTATCTTCGGCGTCTGCTGCGGGAACGACGTGTCTGAGCGCGATTGGCAAGGCGGTCCGAACAAAGACTTGCAGTGGTGGCGCGCCAAGGGAGCCGACACGTTCGGTCCGCTAGGCCCAATGATCGTGCGCGGTATCGACTACGGAAACGTGATGCTGCAAACCAGGTTAAACGGCACGGTGGTGCAGAAGTCCAGCACCTCCGATCTGCTCTTTGACTGCCACGCGATTGTCAGCTATATCAGCCAGTACGTCACCTTGATGCCCGGAGATGTCATCTACACAGGTACGCCCGGCAGCACCAAAAAAATGAATCCGGCCGACGTGGTGGAAGTGGAGATTGACGGCGTTGGGATTCTCCGAAATCCGATAGCCGCAGCGTAAGTTCGATAGAATAAGGACTAGGTTTTCGATGCTTCCTCTACGTACATTCACTCTTCTCGTCGCGCCGCTTTTTGCCGTCCAACTCTTCGCTTCCGATCTCGCCGACGATGCCGCACTTGTCCTCCAGCACAATTGCACGGGCTGCCATGGCGCGGACAAGCAGATGGGGAATCTGGATCTGCGGTCATTGGAGTCGGCGTTGGAAGGCGGCGAACGCGGGCTTGCCGTCGAGCCTGGCAAATCCGCGGACAGCCGGCTTTACAAATTCATAGCGGGTATCGAAAAGCCGTTAATGCCGCCCGGAAAGCGTCTCCCGGCGGAAGATATCGAAATCATCCGCAAATGGATCGACGATGGCGCGAAGGTGAATTCCAAGGAGAAATCCGAAGCCAAGCCGCAAGAAAAAGCGCCTGTTATCAATACAAAAATGGAAGAGCGCACCATCACTCCGGAAGACCGCCGCTATTGGGCGTTTGTGGCGCCGGTCCGGGCGCCTCTTCCTCAGGTAAGCACCGCCAATCCAGTGGACGCATTTATTCTGGCCACGCTGCGGGCGAAAAAACTGAAGCCCGCCGGCCCCGCGGACCGCCGCACTCTGATCCGCCGCGCGTATCTCGATCTCACGGGCCTGCCACCCACTCCCGCTAACGTCCAGGCCTTCCTGGATGACGGTTCTCCGAATGCGTTTCCCAAGGTTGTCGAACAGTTGCTGGCATCTCCGCATTACGGGGAGCGCTGGGGCCGCCATTGGCTCGATACGGTTCGCTACTCCGATTCCGGCGGATTTGAATACGACCGTGACCGCGACACCGCTTGGCGCTACCGCGACTACGTCATCAAGGCGTTCAACGACGACAAGCCATACAACCAGTTTGTTCAGGAACAAATCGCCGGAGACGAGATTGCACCCAAATCATACGAAGGCCGTATCGCCACCGGATATCTGCGGCTAGGACTCGAGAACAACCTGAAAAACGAACAGACGCGGATGGATGATCTGGACGACCTGGTCGCCACCACATCGAATGCGTTCCTGGGCCTCACCGTAGGCTGCGCACGTTGCCACAATCACAAGTTCGATCCGATAGCGCAAAAAGATTACTACCGCATGCAGGCCGTCTTCTTTTCTACGAAGGCCACCGAGTATCCGTTGGTGAACGAAGAAGAGGTTAAGCGCTTCAATGCCGAACAGGCGCACATCACTGAATTGCAGGTTCCCTGGAAGGCAAAGCTAACGGAAATCGAGAAGCCTTACAAAGAAAAGCTGATTGCGGATAAGAAAAGCAAGCTGCCCGAATACGTCCTGGTCGCATTGAAGACTCCGGCGGACAAGCGAACGGAAGGACAGAAGCTGAACGCGGAACAAGTGGAGAAAACTCTCACCGCGGATCAGAAAGAGATTCTCGCCGCCATGCCGGAAGCGGACGTGCAACGCCACAAGCAGGTGTCGAAGGAGATCGCCGATTTGGATGAACAGCGTCCGAAGCCGTTGCCCACTGCCATGGCGATCGCCGAAAAAGGCCGAGAGGCTGTTCCATCTTACTTCCTCTATCGCGGCAGTCCAGGGTCAAAGGGCTCGCTGATGAAGCCCGGTGTCATCGCCGCAGCCATTCAAGGAGAGTGGCAGTTCCCGGAACCTCCGGCCGATGCCACCACAACCTGGCGCCGCAGCGGACTGGCCTCGTGGATTGCCGGCGCCGAAAATCCGCTTACCGCCCGCGTGATGGTGAACCGTATCTGGCAGCATCATTTTGGAGAGGGCATCGTCAGAACGCCGAATAACTTCGGCAAGATGGGCGAACGTCCCACGCACCCGGAACTTCTCGACTGGTTGGCCACCGAATTCGTTCAGCAGCACTGGAGCATCAAAGCCATTCATCGTCTCATCATGAACTCGGAGACCTATCAGAGAGCGAGTGACGACGTAGCGGCGAACCTTGAGATTGACGGCGAGAATCGCTACTTCTGGCGCATGCCGCGTCAACGGCTGGAAGCCGAGGGCATCCGCGATTCCATGATGGCCGTCGCCGGAAACCTCGATCTGAAAGTAGGCGGTTCCGCGGTCCACCCGTACATCGATCCCGCTCTTTTCCAATCCAGCAGCAAGCGGACGTGGGTGGGAAAGCCCGACACCGATCCGGAGACATGGCGTCGCGGCGTCTACATATTCTCGAAGCGGTCCATCCCGCTGCCCATGCTGGACGTGTTCGATAAGCCGGATTCAGTCGGCTCCTGCGCGCGGCGAAACCGCAGCACCATCGCACCGCAGGCGCTCATTCTGATGAATAACAGTTTCGTATTGATGGAAGCGAAAATGTTCGCTGACCGTCTGCGCCGCGAGGCCGGCGACGATGTAACCGCGCAGGCGAACCTTGCATTTCAACTGGCGTTAAGCCGTCCGCCAAGCCACTCCGAGTCGGAAACGGCCTTCAAATTCATTCGCGGCGACGCGCAAGGTCTGGTGGATTTCTGCCAGACGATGCTCAATCTGAACGAGTTCGTTTACATTCCTTGATCAACCCACCATGACCAATCGATTTTTGTCGCGCAGAGAATTGTTGAACAGGGCAGGTGGCGGCATCGCGGGTCTAGCCTTCGCTGACCTGATGAGAGGCGCCACCGCTGCTCCGGGCACATCGTTGCTGGCCGTCCGCGCGCCGCATTTCCCGGCAAAGGCGAAGGCGGTCATCTCCATCTTCTGCTACGGCGGCGTTAGCCACGTAGACACTTTCGATCCAAAACCGGAACTGCTGAAGCGGCAAGGTGAAGCGATGACGGGCAAAGGCGACGTGGTCGTCTCGCAAGGTCATCCCGGCGGGCTGATGCCGTCACCGTGGAAGTTCTCGAAGCATGGGCAGAGTGGCATGGATGTCTCCGAACTCTTTCCTCACGTAGCGAAGAAGGTGGATGAGATCGCGCTCATTCGCTCCATGCGGTCCATCAGCAACGATCACGCACCGGCGCTGTTCCAGATGAATACCGGTTTTATTCAGGGCGGCTATCCCAGCATGGGCAGTTGGATCACCTACGGCCTGGGAACGGAAAACCAAAATCTTCCCGCGTTCGTCGTGTTTTCAGATCCTCGCGGCGGCCCCATCGGCGGCGCGCCCAATTGGGGCAATGGTTTCATGCCGGCTGCCTACCAAGGCACTCCCTTCCGCTCCACCGGCGACCCTATCGTGGATCTGAAGCCACCGAAGGAAATGACTCCAGAGCGGCAGCGGCGCTGGCTCGATCTTCTCGCCCAGTACAACCAGCAGCATCTCGCCAAGAACCCGCACGACTACGAACTCTCCGCCCGCATTCAATCCTACGAGCTCGCCTTCCAGATGCAAACGGAAGCCACCGACGCGGTCGATCTTAAGAAAGAAACAGCCGCTACCCGCGCGCTCTACGGCGTGGGCGAAGAGCCTACCGATCACGTCGGCCGCCAGGCGCTGATGGCCCGCAGACTTGTGGAGCGAGGCGTGCGCTTCGTGCAGATCTTTTCGGGCGGCGGCAACTTTACCGAAAGCTGGGACGCACACTGGGACCTGGAACTCAACCACGGAATGCACTGCGCCGAAACCGACAAGCCTATCGCCGGGCTGATGACCGATCTGAAATCCCGCGGCCTGCTCGATTCCACGCTGATCATCTGGCACGGCGAGTTCGGACGCATGCCCATCTCGCAGAAGATGAACGGGCGCGACCACAACCCCTACGGCTTCTCTGTATGGATGGCCGGCGGTGGAATCAAGGGTGGCACGGTGGTCGGTTCCACCGACGAATACGGTTATGCGGCGGTGGAGAATAAGAAGACCGTGAACGATCTTCATGCCACTGTCCTGCACCAACTCGGCCTCAATCACGAGAAACTCACCTTCCCCTACAACGGCCGCAACATTCGTCTGACGGACGTTTCCGGTGAAGTGATCCGCGAAGTCGTAGCATGAAGTCTGCGGAGTTTCACCCTGCGGTCAGCGTGAAATTACTCAAAATCAGCCCCCGTCCGTCGCGAATTTCCGGCACCCAACGTGCCTAAGCAACTATAGTGAATTCAGATCAGCAATTGACACCCGATGCCCAAGCGGCCGAGCGATTCCGGAATCTCCTCGAAATCGCCCCCGATCCCATTCTGGAGGTGGACGCTGCCGGGCGTATCGTTCTTGCCAACAACGAAGCGGAGAAACTCTTCGGTTGGACTCGCGCCGAACTGGCGGGCCAGCCAATCGAAATGCTGCTTCCGCTGCGCTTCCGGACCAACCACACCGCTCACCGCGCGCACTATTCCGCCAATCCCAAGACCCGGCCGATGGGGACGGGGCTAGATCTTTTTGCGCTCCGCAAAGACGGCACGGAATGCGCGATAGATATCAATTTGAGCCCCGTCTCAGTCGCCGACGGCGAAGGGCGCGTGATGTGCATCATCCGTGACGTGAGCGAACGCAAGCGTACCGAGGAGCAGATCCGTACTCTCAACCAGAACCTGGAGCGGCGAACCGAGGAACTGGCGGCGGCAAATCAGCAACTCGAACTGCGTAACGTGGAAGTGGAACGAGCAAGTCTGCTCAAAAGCGAGTTCCTTGCCAGCGTGAGCCATGAACTTCGCACTCCCCTCCACGCGATCATCGGGTTCTCCGAACTCCTCGCGGAGGAAAGCGCAGGCGGACTAAATACTAAACAAAAACGATTCACCAGCCACATTCACCAGGGCGCGCACCATCTGCTGGAACTCATTAACGACATTCTCGACCTGTCAAAGATCGAAGCTGGGCAACTGGAATTGCGGCAGGAAACGTTTGCGCTTGACGCGGCGATAACGGAGGTGCTTTCCAGCATCCGCCCGTTAGCCAATAACAAAGGGATTGAACTTTCTGACGAGATTCAGCCGGACTTAAGTATCTTCGCCGACCGGATTCGATTCAAGGAAATCATTTTCAACCTCTTCAGTAACGCGGTCAAGTTCACCAGGGAGGGCGGCAGGATCGCGGTGCGTTGCGCTCCCTTGCCGGACCACATTCGGATTTCGGTTGCAGATACGGGAATCGGAATCGCGAAAGACGCGCACGAATCGATATTCCAGACTTTTCGCCAGGTGGCGTCCACCACGAAGGGTGTTCGCGAAGGCACGGGCCTTGGGCTTGCCATTACCAAGAATCTGGTGGAGCAGCACGGGGGGCAAATTTGGGTGGAAAGCGAACTTGAAGCCGGCAGCGAATTCTTCTTCACCATCCCGCGGACCGGCTCCGGCGGCGAAGAACAACCGAGCCTGATGCCGGCGGTAGTGCTGGTTGTCGAAGACGATGAGTCCTCCCGCGAGTTGGTTGTCAGTTATCTGGAGTCGGAAGGCTTCAAGCCCTTAACCGCGGGTTCCGGAGATGAAGGTCTGCGTGTTGCACGCGATTCAAAGCCCGACGTGATCCTGCTCGACTTGCTGATGCCCGGAAAGAGCGGCTGGGAGACGCTGTATAAACTGCGCAGCACTCCAGCCACCGCCGGTATACCCGTCATCATCACCTCGGTGATGGATGAGAAGAAGATGGGGTTTGCGCTTGGCGCGGCCGACTATCTGGTGAAACCAGTCGCGAAGGAAACGTTGCTGGAGGCCGTCCGAAAAGTGAAGCGGCTGGGCTTACCATGAAGACAATCCTGGTCGCCGACGATGACCCTGTCGGCCGGGAACTCATTCGCGAAATTCTTGAATCGCAAGGCTATCACGTAATCGAAGCCGGCGATGGATCCGTCGCGCTATCCTCGATCCAAGCAGCTCAACCAGACCTGGTCCTGCTGGATATCCAGATGCCGGTGCTCGATGGGTTTGGTGTGATTCAAGCACTCCGCCGGGAACGCCAATTTCAGCGCCTTCCAGTCTTCGCGCTGACGGCGTTCGCAATGCGCGGCGACAGCGAGAAGGCACTAGCGGCCGGATTCGACGGCTACATCGCAAAGCCCATCAATGTTTCGGCTTTTCGAGAACTGATCAGACAAGCACTGAGCCGAGCGGTCTAAACTAGGATAGAGTCAGACATCCTTTTATGCCCGCCACCGAACCCAGCGTAAAGCTGGTGGCCATCGACGACACTCCGCAAAGCCTGGAGTTGATTGCCACCGCACTCGAACAACCGGGCCTCAAGATTTTCACCACGTCCGATCCGGAGGAAGGTCTGGATATCGTGTTCGAGCAGCATCCTCAAATCGTCATTGTCGATTTAATGATGCCGAAGATGGGTGGCATCGAAGTGCTGGAGCGTATTGTGGACTTCGATCCGGCGATCGAAGTCGTTCTGATCACCGCACACTACTCCTCCGAATCCGCCGTCGAAGCCATCCAGAAAGGCGCCAGTGACTACTTAAACAAACCCGTCCCCATAGCGGTGCTGCGCTCTAAGATCGAAAAACTCGCCGAGGACGCGCGGCGGCGGCAGAGGGCATTGCAGATCGATTCCGAACTTGCTGAGAGCACGAAGTTTCACGGCATGGTAGGCCGCAGTCCGCTCATGTGGGATCTCTACGCCCGCATAAAACGGGTGGCTCGGCACTACCGTTCGGCATTGATCACCGGGCCAACCGGCACGGGGAAGGAACTGGTGGCGAAGGCGCTTCACGAACTGAGCCCTGCCTCCTCCGGCCGCTTCGTGGTGTGCAACTGCTCGGCGCTGGTGGAGACGCTTTTTGAAAGCGAGCTGTTTGGCCATGTGCGCGGTGCATTCACCGGTGCAACGCAGGACAAAATGGGCCTGTTCGAGTTTGCGCACGGCGGCACTCTGTTTCTGGATGAGATCGGCGACATGCCACTTGGTACGCAATCGAAACTGCTGCGCATCTTGCAAAATCAGGAAGTGCAGCGGGTCGGGTCGCTAACGTCTCGCGTTGTGGATGTCCGGGTAGTGGCCGCCACAAATCGCGATCTGAAGCAAATGATCGGCGACAAAACGTTCCGCGACGATCTCTACTATCGCCTTGCCATGGTGGAATTCTGCACTCCTGGGCTGGCGGAACGCAAAGAAGATCTGCCGTTGCTCGAGCGACATTTCATTCGAAAATTCGCCGCGGAGTTTCAGAAGGACATCGCCGGTCTTTCGCATCGTGCGCAAATTCTGCTTGCGCGATATGCTTGGCCAGGCAACGTGCGGGAACTGGAGAACGCGATTGGGAATGCCTGCATGATGGCGTTTGGAGACACCATCGACGTGCAGGATTTACCGGAAAGCTTGCGCGCGCCACACGCTCCCGATACCCCGCCCGAACTGACGTTGGCCGCAGTTGCCCATGGCGAAATGTCGCTCGACGGCCGGGAGCGCCAGTCTTTGATCGATGCGCTCGATCGTTCCGGCGGCAATCAATCCCAGGCCGCCCGGCTTCTGCGAATCACCCGGGATCGCATGCGCTACAAGATGGCGAAATACGACCTGAAGTAGTAAAACGTGCGGTAAACTTCGAG
>JANYCV010000357.1 GCA_025360145.1 Acidobacteriaceae bacterium | reverse complement strand
TCGCCTACCGCATCGATTACGCCGGCGTATTTCTGCTTTCAGGAAAACTCACGGACGATCCTGCGGCCTGAAAGACAGAGCGGTTGCCGATTGCCAGGCCGATGACGCTCGGGTTTTCCGGCGCGCTCGCCGCAGCGGCCGAAGGGCAGGGAAGGTCCGGCGTAGCCTACTTCGCTTACGGCCCGGACCACAACGTGAACGTATCCTGTTGACGTCCCGGCCAATAACGTGCGGAACGATTTTCACGAAATGGATCTCACCTGCTACTCCGGCGGCGCCCGGTTGCTGATTGAGCTGAACCGGAAGAAAAACGGCGACGTCTATCCGCGGATGTGGGTGATTGCGGAAAAAGACGGCAAGTTCGGCCAGCCCGCGTTGCTCGCGAACGGCGGACAGCGGGACAACCGCGCAGGAGATGGGACTTTCGAACATCGGTTACGCGGCCAGCCCGCGTTTCGCCGTGAACGGCAAGTTGTGCGCCGGTTGGTCCACTGCGTCCCAGAGCAACAAGGCTGGGAAGCGAATCTTGTTGTGGCGGCAAGAGTAGAAATCGCGCAAGTCAACAATCGGAGCTAAAATGAAAATCATGATCGATCCCAAGACGCCCCAAGCCCGCCGCGATTTCCTGAAAGCCAGCGCCCTAGGCACCATCCTGGCTACCGGTTTTCCCGGCATCCTCTCCGCCCAATCCACTAAGGCTATCAAGGTAGGCCTGATCGGATGCGGAGGACGCGGCACCGGTGCAGCCTCGCAAGCTCTGAACGCCGACGACTACTCCGAACTAACCGCGGTGGCCGATGTCTACCAGGAACGTATCGATGAAAGCCTCAACCAACTCCGCACAGTCAGCGACGGCAAAATCAGCCACAAAGTAAAGGTGGATACGAAGAACCAGTTCGTAGGACTGGACGCCTACCAGAAGCTGATCGACAGCGGCGTGGACGTGGTGCTGCTCGCCACGCCCCCAGGCTTCCGTCCGCAGCACATCCGCGCGGTGGTTGAGGCCGGCAAGCATGTCTTTTGCGAAAAGCCCGTAGCCGTAGATGCCCCGGGAGTGCGCGATGTGCTCGAATCCGTGAAGCTGGCCAAGCAAAAGAACATCTCGCTGGTCTCCGGCTTCTGCTGGCGCTACAGCAATTACATCAAGGAGACTTTCGAGCAGATAGAAAGCGGCGCCATCGGCGACATAGTTGCCTACTACGCCACGTACTACACCAGCCCGGTCAAGCCGATGCCGGATGCCAGCGAGCGTCCGGCCGGCATGAGCGACGTGGAATGGCAGATCCGCAACTGGTACAACTTCGGCTGGCTCTGCGGCGACAGTCTGGTGGAACAGGCCGTCCACAGCGTGGATAAAGTTGCCTGGGCCATGAAGGACGCACCGCCCGTCAGTTGCGTAGCCACCGGAGGCCGTCAAATTCCGGCCAAGGGCGGCAATATCTTCGACCATTTTGAAGTGAACTATCTTTATCCGAACAACGTGCGCGCCTTTGTAGCTTGCCGTCAGATGGAAGGCTGCTACAACGAGAACTCCGATTACATCCTCGGCACCAAAGGCAGTGCCACAATCGGCCGCGGTCCTCTGCCGCGCATCGAGGGTGAGAAGAAGTGGACCTTCCAAGGTACGAAGTACGACATGTACCAAGCCGAGCACGACGCGCTCTTCGCCTCCATCCGCCAAGGCAAGCCGCTGAACGACGGTGCCCGCATGGTCACCAGCACCATGCTGGCCATCATGGGCCGAATGGCCGCCTACACCGGCCAGCAGGTCACATGGGATCAGGCGATGAATTCGAAGGAAAGGCTGGGACCGGACAAAGTGGAATGGAACATGAGCCTGCCCGTCGCGCCTATGTCCCTGCCCGGCAGAAACAAGGTCATCTAATATGCGTCGAGGGGTTCTCTCGACGGCGATCCTGATCGCCATGCCCGCGCTGGCCGCGGTGGACTTTCAAAAACAAGTGGCCCCGGTTCTTGAAGCAAACTGCCTGAGCTGTCACGGTCTGGCGAAGGCCCTGGGCGGGCTGCGCCTGGATAGCAAGCCGAAGTCCGCCGCCCGGCTTGCCACAGTGATGGAGATCCCGCCGGGGCAACCAGGCGCCATGCCTCCAGGCGGACCGCAGGTCCCGAAAGCCCAGCGCGACACCATCCGCCAATGGATCGCCGAAGGCTCCCAATGGCCCGAAGGCTTCGTCATCAAAGTGAACAAAGCTGCCCGATCGGAGGCAGCGGAACGCGCGGTCGTGGTAAAGCTACACGCGAAGATCGCAGCGGGCAAGTCCCCGGCGAAGATGGCTCCATACAAAACCACGATCCCCGGCACCGACGTAGCCTTTTCCATGGTGCCGATCCCGGCCGGTGAATTCACCATGGGTACACCCGAGAGTGAAGCCGATCGCAGTAAAGACGAAGGCCCCCTGCGCAAAGTGAAAGTAGAACCGTTCTGGATGGGCAAGTACGAAGTAACCTGGGACGAATACCGCCTCTTCATGTTCGCCCAGCAAGCCGGCGAGACTGCCGGAACGGACGAAGTAGTCGACGCGTTAAGCCGTCCCACGCGGCCCTACGTGGAGATGAGCTTCGGCATGGGCATCAACGGCTATCCCGCCATCAGCATGACCCAGCACGCGGCCAATAAGTTCGCCGAATGGCTTAGCGCGAAGACCGGACAGTTCTACCGGCTGCCCACCGAAGCCGAGTGGGAATACGCCTGCCGCGCCGGAACAACCACGGCCTATTCGTTCGGGAACGACGCGTCGAAATTGGGCGAATACGCGTGGTTTGAAGGCAACAGCAACGGCAAATACGAGAAGGTTGGCGCCAAGAAACCGAACCCGTGGGGCCTGTACGACATGCACGGCAACGTCACCGAATGGACGCTCGATCAGTACACGAAGTACACCGTGGACCCGGCCGCGGACCCGGCCGTGAACCCGTGGGTGAAATCGACCAAGCCCTATCCGCACACCGCGCGCGGCGGCGCCTGGAGCGACCCTGCGGACCGGCTGAGATCCGGCGCGCGTCTCGGCTCGGACTCATCGTGGAAGATGCAAGACCCGCAACTCCCGAAGAGCATCTGGTATCTCACCGACGCCCAGTTTCTGGGCTTCCGCCTGGTCCGTCCGCTAAAGGTGCCAACCGGGCAAGAGATGTACCAATACTGGAACAACGGTGTGGAAAAAGAGTAGCCTGCTGCTGCTCTGCCTCCCGCTGCTGGCGGAGAAATTCGAAAGAGTGGAGCCCCATATGGGAACGCTCTTCCGCATTACGGTTGACGCGCCGAATGTCGGCGTAGCGCACGCTGCCTTCGATGCCGCCTTTGCTAGAGTACACGAGCTGGACGAGATCCTCTCCGACTACAAGCCGCAAAGTGAACTGATGCGCCTATCGACCAGGCCAGTGCGGATCAGCCGCGATCTTTTCCTGGTCCTTGAGGCCTCGCAGCGGTTGGCGGAGCAAACCAACGGCGCATTCGACATCACGATGGGCCCGGTGATCCAGCTATGGCGAAAAGCCCGGCGCGACAAGATGCTGCCCTCAAACGAAGCCATCGCAGAGGCCCTGAACCGAACTGGCCACCGGAAACTAATTCTGGAAGCAGCCACGCAAACCGCGCATCTTACCCAGTCCGGGATGCAACTCGACGTCGGCGGCATAGCGAAAGGCTACGCGGCGGACGAAGCTCTCCGAATCCTCCGGAACCGTGGCCTGCCCAACGCGCTGGTGGCCGCCAGCGGCGACCTCACAATAGGCCGCAGTCCCATGGCAATCGCAGTGGAGCCGGTGGCCGGTTTTCGGCGCCGCCTGACTCTATCCGATCACGCCGTCTCCACCTCTGGCGACACTGAACAATTCCTGGAGATCGATGGCAAACGCTACTCGCACATCATCGACCCAAGCACGGGCCAAGCCCTGACGACGCGCATCGGAGTAACAATCGTCGCGCCTCAAGGAATCACCGCCGACAGCCTGGCAACGGCAATCTGCGTCATGGGTCCACGGCGCGGACGCGAGTTCCTCAAACAACAGCGCGGAATATCGGCCCTGATCGTCGTCGACGGTAAGCTCGAAGCCGCAACGGGGCTGTTTGCGAGAGAATAGTTCCATGTGCAATTGCATTCTTGCCGCGATCCTGGCAACCAGCCTATATGCCCAGACCGCCGCTACCCCAACCACGATCGATCTGAAGGGGGATCAAACCTGGGTGGACACCGGCATAGACCTCCGCATCGGTGATAACGTTATCATCACCGCTGTCGGGAATTTGCAGTACTCCCAGTCGAAAGCAAATGGTCCCGAAGGCCTTTCGCGCGGCTGGAAAGATCTGCTTCGCAGCATGCCTGTGGTCGATGCAGGCCGAGGCTCCGTGATCGGCCGCATTGGGAGTGCTGAGGCCGCACAGCCCTTTCTCATCGGGCCGAAACGGGAGATGACGGCTGTTCGTGCAGGCCGCCTCTCCGTCGGCATCAATCAACCCGCTAGCGATAAAGGGACTGGCAGTTATCAGATATCCATCGCCGTCACCGCCGCGAAAATAGACGCCTCGAAAGCGACCCAAAATGCTCACATCCCTGAATTCACCGTGGCGATGCTGGATAAGATTCCGACCCGCATTGGCGATCTCGAAGGTAATGTCGGCGACCGCGTAAATTTCGTAATGGTGGGATCGGAAGAGAAGGTGAAGCAGGCATTTCAAGCTGCCGGCTGGGTGATGGTAGATCGCGAGACCAAGGACGCCGTCCTCCACGGTCTGATAGCCAGCCTCTCAAAGCTGGCCTACCTCGAAATGCCGATGAGCGTCCTATACCTGTTCGGACGGCCGCAGGACTTTGGATATGCCCACGCCGAACCGATAGCCGTCGTCTCCACCCGGCATCACCTCCGCTTGTGGAAGGCCCCGTTTGCAGTGGAAGGGCAGACGGCCTGGGCCGGCGCCGCCACCCACGACATCGGTTTCGAGCGCGACCAACGCAATGGCAAGCTTACCCACAAGATTGATCCCGAGGTGGATGTGGAGCGCGAGTTCGTAGCGCAGAGCCTCAATGAGACCGGCCTGGTTGCGAAGCTCAGCTTCCTCACCCCATCGAATCCGGTGACGACGGCAAAGACTGCAACCGGGGGCAGTTTTCAGTCGGATGGAAAAACGCGGATCATCGTGCTGACGCCTCCAGCGGCCGAGGGCACCGGAAGTGTCGCGGACATGTTTTGTTCGGTGTTCGATCAGAACGCGGACGGCGGAAACTGGGGCGCGTGTTCGCAATACATGGAAGCGTCATCGCGGAAGAAGCTCACTTCGGGCGCAATCTCCAACTAGTACCGGCTGCTGATTGTGCCGGGCATCATGAACTCGTGCGCGTGCATGGCACCCGCGTTTGAACCTTCGACCTTTCTAAAATCAGGACATTCTACTTTGCCGCGACACCGTGGCCGCATTGTTTACGGCATACCTCTGCTATCCTGAAAACACAACCATGCGGCGAACCCGCCGGCTCATTCTGCTGCTTATCCTGGCGATAGCGGCGGCAGTCGGCTTCATCTACATCAAGCAGAAGACTTTCCAGGCGAAAGCGGCTCCTCCGATTCCGGATTGGCTTCCCACCGGCACCAGCGCCAAACTCAACGGCTGGACCCTGACCAAGGACGACGGCAATCGCAGTGTGTTTCGCATCCACGCCAAGGACATGCGCGAAACCTCCGAGGGCAACCGCTACGAACTCGAAGGCGTGGACCTCCGCGTGTATCACAAAACTAACGATGCCTTCGACCAGGTGACGAGCAAAAAGGCTCTCTTCGACAAATCCGACGGTGTCCTATATTCGGAGGGTGACGTTGAAATTACCCTGGGCGTTCCCTCCGGTGACGCGCCCAAGCCCAGCGGCAAACTGCTGGTCATTAAGTCTTCCGGCGTGCGCTACGACAGCAAGTCCGGCAAGGCGTTCACGGATCGCGCCGCGGCTTTCACCTTCGATCGCGGCGAGGGCACTGCCACCGGAGCCGAGTACGATCCCGCCACCGGAGAGCTGCGGATGTTTAAGGACGTCTCGTTAACCTGGCATCCGCGGACCGCAAAAGGCAAGACCATGAAGGTGGAAGCGGGCGCCCTGGTTTATAAAGAGAAAGAGTCGAAGGTCCTGCTCTCCCCCTGGTCCCGCCTGAAACGCGACACCTTGACGCTGGACGCCGCCGATTCAACTGTCTTACTGAACGACGGAGTCATTCAATCGGTGGAGGCGCGGAATGCTCACGGTGTGGATCTCGATCCCAAACGCAGGCTTGACTATGCCGCCGGCCAACTGCTGATGAATTTCGATGAAGACGGCATCGTCAAAACCATCACAGGAGAAAACAACGCGAAGCTTCTCTCCACCTCCGCCACGGCAAGCACCACCATCACTGCCACTCGTGTCGATATGGAATTCGATACTTCGGGTGATTCCAGTACTCTCAAAAAGGCGATTGCAAGGGGGAAGAGCGTCGTTGAGTCGAAGCCAATCCCGCAGCAGCAACAGCAACAACAAGAGACGAAAATCATGCGCAGCGAGGTGATCCAGATGGATATGAGGCCTGGCGGCCAGGAGATTCAGACGGTAGAAACGCACACGCCCGGCTCGCTCGAATTCGTCCCGAACTCCCCAGGGCAGAAACACCGATTGCTGAACGGGGAACGATTTTGGATTACGTATGGTGTACAGAATCAGATCGAATCGTTCCGCGCGGTCACCGCTACCACGCGCACCGAATCGGAGCAGCTGAAAGGAAAACCTCCCATCCCCCCCGCCATCACATCCAGCAAGGATCTGTTGGCTGAATTCGATCCAAAAGGCGGAGCCCTCACCAAGCTGGAGCAGTGGAACGATTTCCGCTACGAATCGGGCGACCGCAAAGCCCGTACAGACCGCGCCGTGCTGGACTACGCGAAGAACTCCATTACGCTCACCGGCCCTGCGTCGCGCGTTTGGGATTCCACCGGGTCCACGTCAGCCGACAAGATTTTGCTGAACCAAAAGACCGGCGATTTTGAGGCCATTGGCAACGTCGCGTCCACCCGCGTTCCTGAAAAGAAGAAGGACGCTTCCGGCATGCTGTCCGGCGACGAGCCTATCCAGGCAAAAGCCGGCCGCATGACGTCGACTGACGAGAATCTGCAGATCCATTACGAGGGAAACGCCATCCTTTGGCAGGGACCGAACCGGCTGCAGGCCAATCGGATTTCCATAGACCGCGAGGATCAGAAGCTGGAAGCGCATGGTAACGTAGTAAGCCAGTTTCTGGATAAGTCCAGCGCAACAAAATCGCCAGCACCCAAAACTCCGCTCAAGGCTGCGGTGTTTACAACGATTAAAGCTCCCGACATGACCTATGTGGATTCCGAGCGTGTGGCGTACTATACAAACGGAGTGTCTTTGAACCGCCCGGGGCTCGACGTCCAGTCGCGCGAGTTGCGTTCGTATCTGAAGAGTGCCGAAGCCGGCTCCAGTCTTGATAAAGCGATCGCCGACGGGGCAGTGAAAATTGTCCAGTCCGCGCCGGGCCGCAAACGCACCGGAACTTCCGAACATGCCGAATACTATGTGGATGAATCGAAGGTTGTTTTGCAGAACGGCCAGCCACAGCTTGTGGACAGCCTCCGCGGAACGACGAAGGGCAAACAATTGACCTGGTTTTCCAACAATGATAGGCTTTTGGTTGACGGGGCAGCTAGCCAGCCTGCCGAAAGCAACATCCGCCGTAAGTAAACGCACGTACTAATCACAAAGATGCAAATCCTTCAAACGTGCGAGATCTCTAAGACTTATCGTGGGCGAAAAGTGGTGGACGACGTTTCCATTTCCGTCTCACAAGGACAAGTCGTGGGACTGCTCGGACCCAATGGCGCAGGGAAGACGACGTCGTTCTACATGATTGTCGGTCTGATCAGTCCGGACTCGGGCAGCGTCATGTTGGACGACACGGACATTACAGAAATGCCCATGTACCAGCGCGCCCGCCGGGGCATCAGTTACCTGCCGCAGGAACCCTCGGTGTTCCGGAAGCTTTCGGTGGAAGAGAACCTGCTTGCGATCCTCGAAACGCTTTCACTCAATTCCCACGTTCGCCGTGACCGGATGAACCAGTTGATTGAGCAGTTGGGTCTGGATAAGGTTCGGCATAACAAAGGTTACGCGCTGTCGGGCGGCGAGCGGCGGCGGGTGGAGATTGCCAGATCGCTGGCAATCAATCCGCATTTCCTGCTGCTGGACGAGCCCTTTTCCGGCATCGATCCCATCCAGGTGCTCGAAATCCAAAAAATCATTTTTGACCTGAAACGTTCCGGCATCGGCATCCTGGTTACCGATCACAATGTCCGCGAAACGCTGGCCGTTACAGACCACGCCTATATCATCAACAACGGAAAGATTTTCCGTGCCGGCACGCCGGAGGCTCTCGGCCGCGATCCGGAAGTGAAGCGTATTTACCTGGGCGAATCATTCCAATGGGAGCAGATGGGCGGATACGCCAACTAGGCACTGCCCGGCGGTGTTCTGTGTACTAAAACTTGCCCCCGGACTTTCTTTCCCGAGAAACCTCTGGCCGGTTTCCGCCTCTGATATCATGACGACAGATGAGCTTGCTATCTCCCAGACTGCAATTACGAGTAGCGCAAAAGCAGATCCTGACACCTGGCCTTGTGCAGATGGTCACGGTCCTTCAACTGAACCGCCTGGAGTTGAAGGAAATGATTTCGCAGGAAATCGCTCTCAACCCGGTCCTCGAAGAATCGGTGGATGGCGGTGAGGAACTCACCCAGGAAGAAGTGCAGGCCATGCTCGAGCGCGAACGCTCCGCCGAGCCGGCCGATCAATCCATCCTGCTGCAATTGAGCCAGACGGATGCGGCCGGAGAATCGGAACCGGTCGAATCCTTTTCCGATGCCGGCGCAACTCCCTCCGCTTCCGATTTCGCATCGGACTTTACGTCTGACTTCCCGGCGGACGCCACTCCGGCCGAAACCGATCAACCGGAGCCTAAGAAGGACTCCGACCCCTTCGATGAAATCGACTTCGGTTCTTTCTTCGACGAATACCTCGATCCGGGATACAAGACGCCGGCCGCGGAAGCGATTGAGAAGCCGTCGTTTGAAACGTTTCTCTCGTCCCCTGTAACGCTGGCCGATCATCTGCAGTCTCAGCTCAGCATCGAGATTCTGCCGGAATCGGTTCGCGAAGCCGCCGATTCCATCATTGGAAACCTGGACGACGACGGCTATCTGCTGATGCCGGTGGAGGAGATTGCCGAATCCGGACCGCACACCATCGAAGATGTGAAGGCGGCTCTCAAAGCGGTTCAGTCGCTGGATCCATCGGGGATTGCGGCGCGCGACATGCGCGAGTGCCTGTTAATCCAGTTGGAGAATCACAACGGCCGCGGCGGAGTAGCGTGGCAAATTATCTCCAGCCACCTGAAGCTGCTGGAAACCCGGCAGTTCAAAGAGCTGGCGAAGGTTCTGAGGCGGCCCCTCGAACACATTCAGATCGCGGTAGCTATGATTCGCCAGCTCGATCCGCGTCCCGGTTTGCGCTTCACCACCTCGGCTGCGCGTGCCGTGGAGCCGGACGTTTACATCACCAAGGATGGCGACGATTACCTCATCCAGTTGAATGACGAGGATCTGCCGCAGCTTCGGCTCAATGCGCAGTACAGGCGTATGCTCGACCGCGATCATGAGCCCAGTAAGGAAGTCCGGAATTACGTCAAAGAGCGTTATGCTTCCGCGCTCATGCTGATGAAGAACATCGAACAGCGCAAACAGACTATTCTTAAAGTCTGCCAGTCCATTGTGCAGCGGCAGGGCGATTTTCTCGACCGCGGAATCGATGAACTGAAGCCTATGATGATCAAGGAGGTGGCTGAGGAGATTGGTGTACACCCCTCGACTGTGAGCCGGGCAGTTGCCAGCAAGTATGCTCACACGCCACAGGGTGTCTTCGAACTCCGATACTTTTTTTCAGAAGCTGTTCAGGGTCCTTCCGGCAGTGCTACGCCGCTCTTGATTTTGAAACGTAGAGTCAAGAAGATGATCGCGGAAGAAAACCCCGCGCAACCGTTAACGGACGAGCAGATCACCGCCCAACTGCTGCGCGAAGGCATCCAAGTGACACGCCGCACCGTCGCGAAATATAGGGAGGATATGAAGATTCCTTCCACACACCAGCGGCGCGTACGGGAGTAACTGATTTTGCATCCTCAGGCCGGGACCATAGTCCCTCGCCATTGGCAGGTTGTACACATGAACATCACCTACAAAGGTAAACAAGAGAAGTTTTATCCGGCTCAGTCCGAGAAGATAGAAGCCAGATTCAAAAAGCTAGCCAAGATTCTCGACGGCAAGGGAGAGAAGAGTTCGCACGTCATCCTCGCCCGCAAGCGCGGTGTCCACAGCGCGGAGATCACGGTCAATTACCTGGATCATTCGCTGGTTGGCGCGGCAGACGACGGCGACCAGTACACGGCGATGACCGGCGCGCTGGATAAGCTGGAGAAGCAGGTTCTTAAGCTGCGCGCCAAGCGCCGCGACGTGGATAAGAACACAAAAGCCCCTTGGGTTAACGGGGACTTGGGTACGCCTGCCATTGCTGCCGCGGTGGAACCGGCCTCCCGGAAGAATGGAGTGGCCAAGAAGGTCCACCGGGTCGATTTCAAAGCCTCCACGCGTAAGCCGATGACGCTTGACGAAGCGGTCCTCGATCTCGGGAAGGACGGCGACTATGTCGTCTATCGGGACGCAAAAAAGGATTGCCTGTCGGTTCTGATCCGCCGGCCGGACGGCCACTTCGATCTTATCGAGAGCTGACCCGATTGCCTCCGAAAGGTCTACCAGCTATTAAAGCCCCGGGCTCTCACCTGGTGATCATCACCGGGCTGAGCGGCTCGGGGAAGGGAACGGTTCTCAAGAGTCTTGAGGATTTGGGTTACTACGCAGTAGACAACCTGCCCATTGATCTCATCCCGAAATTCGCCGAGTTGACCAGGGAGTCTCCAACCATCCGCAGAGCCGCTCTGGTTGTGGACATCCGCGAAGGCGAAGCATTGCGGTACTTCCCGGCGTTGTTTAAGAAAATCAAGCGGGATCTGCCTACGACGCTGATGTTTCTGGAGGCTAACGACGATTCCCTGGTGCGCCGGTTCAGTGAAACCCGCCGTCCGCACCCGCTGGGTACACACACATCGGTGGCCAAGAGCGTGCGCACGGAGCGCGAGCAGTTGGTTCCGATCCGCGCTCTGGCCGACCACATCATCGATACGTCGAAGTTCAACGTTCATGAACTGCGCGCCGCGGTGACGGAAAAGTTCGGCGAATTGAATGCCGGCGCGCAAATCATGGTGAATGTAACCAGCTTCGGTTACCGCCACGGAATACCTGCCGACAGCGATCTGGTGTTCGACGTCCGGTTTCTTCCAAACCCAAATTACATTCCGGAGTTCAAGAAGAAGACGGGCAAGCATGCGGGCGTGGCGACATACATCCGATCGTTCCCGCAATCGGTCGAGTTCATTGAACGGATTTCGCAGCTCTTGATATACCTGCTGCCGCATTACATCAATGAAGGAAAGAGCTATCTGACTATTGCGTTCGGCTGCACCGGCGGGCATCACCGTTCTGTAATGATTGCTTCGGATATTCGTAAGCGGCTTCAAAAAGCCGGCTACAAGGTCAAAGAGACGCACCGGGATATCCAGAAGGCCGTCTAACGGCTCAGTACGTGAGTCCGGCGAACGAACCGGCACAGATCGACTCATCGTTGCCGTAGCCTACTGACTGTCCCTCTCAGCCAGCAGGATGCCGCGAGGCTCGGTGGGGCGGGCGCCCTCGCCGGCGCGGAGGCCCCCGCCTCCGCTGCTGAGTCAACCGGCAACCCACTTGGCGGCAATCTCGAACGCCGCCGCATCCCAGCCCGCCCGATCCATCACGGAAACATGCGATGCGTCGTCGAACATCTTCCGCTGCACACCGGTTCCAACGGCTTTCCCCGACGCGTTCACCGTTCCTGCCAGGGTGACCCTGCGGGGCGCGAGACTCCGTACGATCTCCGGCAAATCCATAAAACCCGCAATGCCGGGAACGAAATTGGCAAACGGATAGGCGTACTCTTCGGTCTCCACCAAACTACGGAACGAAGCCAATCCGCCGGACAGATAAAGTCCACTGACTTCCGTATCCAACAATGCCGCATACAGCGCCGGCACGGTCATCTTCCCCTGTGCGGCCACCACCACCCGCGCTCCGGGCGCACGCACAGCCCGCAGCACCGCCAGTACATCGGTAACGCGTTGTCCCAGCAAAGGCCGCCCCAGGATCAATGACGACCAGGCATACTCCTCCTCGCTATTGTGGTCCCGCGCATGCCGCACCGCCCCGCGCCCGACGGCCGGCGTCAGGTCTCCGACGCCGCGCAAGTCCGGCACACAGACCGCATAGCCCATCCCCGCCAGGGTCAGATAAAGCTCATCCTCGTGCCATCGCGCAAGACGTCCTTGCGGCTCCAGCAAAATCAGCATCGGCTTGGATGCGTCCGCGCGCTTCGGATGGAACATCCACGCAGGCAAAAATACACCAGGTTCGGACGGAATTTCCAACGCCTCGATATCCGCTTCCCGCGACGGAACCTGCTTCAAAACCGCCGCGCGAACGGACGGGCCGGGCATCACTACACCCAACCGATCGGTTATCGAGCCTGCGCCGCGCCGCACGGGCCGCTTCACGCACAGCGAATGTGGCGTCTCTCCTTTGAAACCGCGCACCATGCTGCCCTTTGGCGAAACCCACAGCGCTTCGTCCGGCTCCAATCGGGTTAGAGGTTCTTCCTTAATCCTCTCGCCCCCGCCATTGAGCCATCGGCCCAGCCAGTTGTACATCAACAGGCGTGTGTCATAGGAAAGTCCGTGGGGCAATGGTGTGCCGCCCCATGCCAGTTGGCTCCCGCGACCCAGAACTTCATACACACTCTTCAGTTTCTGAAACTCCTGCCAGCCGCTCGAAATATAGTTTGGTGAATAGGTGCCGAAGAAGTCCTTGTCGCTCACGGTAACCAGCATCGGCTTGGGCGCGAAGGGATAGAACAGATCCCAACGGTCCCACCCCAGCGGTCCCGATCCCGGAAAGTTCTGTTCGGCATCGTCGGTAGATCCGGGTGAGACAAAGTCACCGCACGCCACATTTTCGGTGTTCCCGCTGCAAACCACCGACGCCGCGATACGGTCGTCGACGGCTACCAGAAACATGCTTAGCGTTGCGCCGCCGGACTGCCCTGAAGTTGCAATTCTCGCGGGATCCACCATTGGATGCGATGCCAGAACGTCAAGCGAGCGGACGGCGTCCCACACCTGTAACCGCGTGGCGGAATCACCCGCAAGCAGCATCTGCCGGCCCGCCAGCGAATGCTCCTCATCGGCGGACGGCAACCGGGTCCGGATCCCTGAGGCGTCTGGATAATAGATGCGCTCGCCCTGCCCCATCGGATCGAACCCCAGCACGACGTAGCCTAGCTGCACCAACCCCTGGCAACAGCGTTGATACGTTGGCGAGGCTTTCCCGTTCGGGGCGTGGCCCATCTGAAATAGAACCGCCGGATACGGAGGCTTTCCCGTGGTGGGAACGTAGAGATTGGCCGCAACGTGCAAGCCCGGCTGGCTTTCGTAAAGCAGTTTGTCGACGCGATAACCGGGGCGCGTAAACGAATCGATCGTCCGCGTATTCAGCGGTGTCCGGTCCGGAATTCCCCCGATCAGTTTCCAGAACGTGTCCCGCGCCCACCGCTGCCGCTGCCGAATGCTGCTGACGCTGGTAAGCTGCGCCAGCGCCTGATTACGCCGCCGGTAGGCCTCGGCCGCCAGCTTACCCAGAAAGTCCGGAAGCACGCGCGAGTAATCCCGATACGTTACTCCCGGATATCGCTGCTGGGCCCGTAGCGCTGCCGCGCCCCCAAGCGAAAGTAGAACCTGTCGTCGAGTCACGAATGAGTTATACCGCAATCGGAAGCTCATCTTCGGATTCCATTTGCAGCGTTCATGGAATCGGTGCGGCATATAAGCCATACTGGGTCTGTCCCTGACTAAAATAATTACTACGGCAGCAGCTCACGCAGGTGGGGCGGGCCCCCTGGCCGGCGCGGGACGCCCACGTCCCGCTGCTGGAAGCGGGACAAAAGCCCCAACGCGCCAGCCACACGAAACGCTGCCAGACCGTACCCGCTTGACTCAAGCCCGTACCCGGTAAAAGCAGTTTGGAACAGTAAGCGAAGGCGTCCCGTGCGGTCCAGGTAATTAC
>JANYCV010000317.1 GCA_025360145.1 Acidobacteriaceae bacterium | reverse complement strand
GGGGCCGCGATCTTTCGATCACGGAAAGCAAAATGGCCATGACAATTAAAGTCCGCCGAGTAGTGCTTCAATGGGTCGATCTTTCGATCACGGAAAGTATGACGCCTTCCCAATCAAGTAATTCCTATAGAAGGCTTCAATGGGGCCGCGATCTTTCGATCACGGAAAGGGCTACATGCCTTTCTATTCTATTATCAAATACCTGGCGGCGCAAATGCGAGCGCCTCGCAAATCTAACCCGTCTCATCCTCACGAAATCCGCACTCCCGGAATCCACCCCTCTACTTTCAATCATTTACGGCCCGCGAGCGACCCCGCCACTTTCTTCACCACCACACCGCTCGCGCTGTCTTACCGCGTCGTGAACACTGGATACTCGGCAATCTCTCCCTGCACCACACGGGCCAAAAGCCGTACCTGAATCTCCAGCAGCCGCCGGTAACTCACCCTGTAATCAAACAGTGGATGCGTCACCAAGGAGTCCATCCGCAACTCGTATGCACGGAAAAACCCCTTCCTCCCAGCGGCGCTCAACGCCACTGCCGGCCCCGCCTGCACAAAATCCTTCGGCGTAATCATCCGCGTGTTAATCGCGTTCACCACCGCCGAATCGGCGATCAACGGCCGGAACGGCTCCATTAAGTCTAACGCCAAAGCGGGCCGCCCGAATCGAGGCGCGTGATAAAACCCCATAAACGGATCAAAACCCACCGCATAGCAGGCAATCGTCAAATCTTTCGCAAGCATACTATATGCCAGTGACAGCAACGCATTTACAGCATCCTTCGGCGGCCTCCGATTTCGTGCCGAGAAGTCGAACCGGAATTGCGCCTGCTCTCCTCCCTCGTCATCCGCCTTGATCAGTCCCGGAAAATTCGAAAAATAGATTCGCGCCGCATTTCCCTCGATCCCCAGCAACTGCTCCAACCCGTTCGCCCGTTCCGCCGCCTCCGCCATCTGCTTCATCCCCAGCAGAGCCTCCGGTTTCGGTTCCACATGGTTGCGTTGCAGCATCGTCCGCTGATTCCGAATCTTCCCCGCTACCAGTTGACCCGCCACGGACACTCGAAACCGCTCCACATCCGCCAACCGGAATTGCGACTGACGCAGAAAGATATTCTTCGTGTTCAGTCCGCTCGTGATTCCGTAGAACCACCCGCCCTGCGAAAAGTAACAAATCGGAACATCGGCTTCGCACAGTGTCTGGATCGCCTGGGTCGTCAACTGCACGTTGCCCATCAGGTTCACTTGGCATACCTCTCCGATGCGAATCTCTTGCTTTAAGTCGTCCTTCTCGCGAATCTGCAGTACCTCGCCCGATTTCCCCACGCGCGTTCCCTGCGTATTCAGATAGACCGGCTTTCGTTCGCTCCGCGGCGTTACCAGTCTGCGTACCAGCGTTTGCGCCGCCGTTCTTTCCCGCACAGGTTCGCCGAACAACAGTAGCTGCTCGTGAGCGGGGCCGCCGATCTGAATGGCGATCAGTGAATTCGTCTCATCCGGCAGGCAGATGCCCACCATCGAACAGGCCGGACACTTCGGCGAATCCACCAGCGGCGCAGGCATAATCCCCAGCTTTGCCGTTTGCCACGCTTCCGCAATCAGACGCTCGGTCTCCGCCATCACCTCCGCGTCGAAGCGAACCCGGACACGCTGCCGGGTCTTCGCATAGTAGGCGACGCCCTCTTCGCACACATAACCGGCCTCGCGCAGAACCAAACCTTGAATTGCCAGTTGCACGCGGTCGCTCGGCCACAACTCCAGCCCGTCCTTGGTGTCCCGCGGCTTTCCGTGTTTGTAGTCCACTGGCGTCACCACACCGCCCACGGACTCCACCAGGTCCATCTTCGCGATCACCCGGCATCGTTCGCTCGCCAGGGTGACGGACCGGGAGTGAATCGTCTCGCTGTCCGCCGCTTCTTCCGGCGCGGGCAGTTTGGTCGGCTTGGCGTCCACCTTGGCATGTTGAGCGCTGCCCTCAATGGTGTCCGCGCTTTCTCGAAACAGTCCGTCCACGAATTCAAAAAAAAACAGCCGCGGGCAGTAAACGAATTCGTTGACCATTCGCGCGGGCAAATAGTCTGGTAGCAGCCGGTCTTCGGAAGTGTCCATCGGGTTACCTCGCGAAATGTGGGGGGCGGATGCCCTTCTTCAGTCAAACGATGAAGCACGGCGCGTCAAAAGCCGTGTAAGGCTTCCCCAAGGCCGCAATCGTTCGTTCGCCGCGGCCTTCTGACGGGCCAAGATTCACAAACAATACCTGGTCTTCCTTGTGGTGGATGACTCCGG
>JANYCV010000498.1 GCA_025360145.1 Acidobacteriaceae bacterium | reverse complement strand
GACTTACGGCCCTGAAAAAACGGCTCGCGAGACAAGCCCTAAACCTAAACCCGGCAGTTAGATCCACCCAGGCGCCAATAGATCTTGCTGGGTATGCGCTTGACTCAAGTGGGTACGGTCTCGCTGCGTTTCGTGTGGCTGGCGCATTAGGGCCTTCGTTTCGCTTCCAGCAGCGGGACGAGGGCGTCCCGCGCGGGCCAGGGGGCCCGCCCTACCTGGGCTACTGCCGTAGTAATTATTTGGGTCTAGCACATACCCAGCTAGATCTTTAGCCAGCAAGTCGCTGTCACAAAATCAGTTATCACCCGAATGGTGAGCTGAGAAGCAGTTGAAATTCTGAGGCGTTGCAGCGAGTTGGCGCAATTCGTGGTTTAGGCAAAAGAACCGACTCTTGAATCCGGCGGTTTACAAGCCGCCGGTCATCAATGCCAGCGGAGAAATTGTCCGCTGCTGCGCGAAGTAGTTCTGTTGTGACAGAGCCCGGTAGACATTCCCTGCCACTCCGGCTGCCACCGGGCCGCTCACAGGCCGTCCGCCCGTCAGCAGGACCACCACCGTCAGTTTCTTGCTCAGCACGTTGTTGAACGATCCAAACCACCCGAGATGCGTCGGCGTGGCACTGTCGGTGCAAGTGCCAGTTTTGCCAAAGATCGGCTCATTGGGGTCGTAATTAGCGCGTCTGGCCGTTCCGTACTCTACCGCGCCCATCATGCCGGGCTTCACTTCGGGAATCGACTCCTGAATTGCCAGATGGCGCTTCACGCGGGGAACGAATTTTTCCAACTCTCCCATATTTGCCGGATGTTGCAGATAATAGAGCGTTCCACCGTTAGCTACCGCCGAGACCAATCCCGCCAGTTGCAGAGGCGTAAGCGCGATGCCTTCCCCGAAACTCGTCATCATCCCCATCCCGCCGTTCTTTGGGGGAGCCGTCGGCAGCGTACCTGGCTGCTCACCCTCGATGTTTAGACCGGCCTTTTCGCCCAAACCGAACAATCGCGCGTAGTAGCTTACTTTTTCAAACCCCAACTTGATTCCCACGTTCGCGAAGTAGTTGTTATTGGAATGGGCCAGGGCGTTCGTGAGATTCATGCTCGTGCGGCCGTAAAGCCTCATCGCCGTGTTGCGGTCGATGATTCCTTCGCTGAGCCCAGCCAGCGCCGCCACAATCTTGATTGTGGAACACGGCTGAAACCCGCTCTTCAGCGCCAGTTTCTGATTCACGATGGTCAGTACCCGGCCGGTCGCCGGATCCGCCACCACAACCGTTCCGTTATACGGACCGAGAGCCTCAACCGCTGCACGCCGGACCACCAGATCTTCTCCGTCAATTTGGTCGCCAACTGTGGAATCCGCAAAAGTGGGTTCCTTCCACGGTCCAGATCCTACGCGACCTCCCGCGGGTACGAAGGAGTTTGCGTGCTTCGGCCGCGGTTTGTGTTTTCTCAGTTCCTTGGCGGCGTTTGGCGGTTTGGTGAGCGGCTTGGCAACGATCGGTTTGGACTTCCTGTTCGCTTTCTTCGGCCTAGCCATTCCGAAGGACATTCCTGCAAGCAAGAAGGCAGACAGCAACAGGATGGTGAAGCGAGGCAGGGGAGTGAGACGCATTGTCCTATTCGTTACATCCTTATCTCTATAAGTATTGCTGACAGAAGTATTGCTGACAGCTTAACTATCGTAACATTTGTAACACACTTCGCTTCCTCTATCTCTACCATACCTATCGGCAAAAGCAATTGAAAGCTATAGTTTCAGGCTGCGGTCCAGCCGCCGTCGATCGGAATCACGGAGCCATTCACAAATCCTGCCTCCTCAGACACCAGATAGAGTGCCAGATTGGCAATCTCGGTGGGTTTCCCCAAGCGGCCAATCGGCTGACGCTGATTTAACTGCTGCCGCATCTCTTCCTTTTCGTGCTTATGATACTTCTCAAGGTATCCCTCGACGAACGGAGTGTCGACGGTTCCCGGACAAATACAGTTGACCCGGAATTGAGTCGGGTAATCCACTGCAAGCTGCCGCGTCATCGCCACGATGGCACCCTTCGTTGCACAATAAGCAAACCGCTTTTTCACGCCGATCAATCCGGCCACCGAGCCAATGTTCACAATCGACCCATGTGATGCCACCAGCAGAGGCACTGCGTGCTTCGTGACAAGGAAGGCTCCTTCCACGTTCACGCGAAACACCCGCTGAAAGTCCGCCAGCTCCGTTTCTTCCACACCGCCAACCAGTCCAATTCCCGCGTTGTTTACCAAAATATCAAGATTTCCCAGGCTTGCGAATGCCTGCTTCACCGAAGTCTCGTCGGTGATATCGCACATCACCATGGACGCGCCGGGAAGTTCCCTGGTTAGCGCCTCGGCCTTCGATTTATCGATGTCGGCAATCACAACCGACGCGCCGGCATTCGTGAATACCCGGCTGACTGCTTCTCCGATGCCGCTGGCACCGCCTGTGACGAGAGCTTTCTTCCCGTCGAGTCGAAAAGATGTTTGCATTCATTTGATTGTAAAGCAGAAACGGGCAAATCTTGCGATTTGCCCGTAAAAAGGGAGGAGAAAAAAGTTAGAACACGAAACGAAGGCTTACCTGTGCACGGCGCGCGTTTGTACCGTCCGGGAAACCTTGCGAAGAATTCCCTTCGCCCACACGCGCGGTCGGGGTCAGCACCATGCTGTTGGCAGCGCCAGTGTTGTACGCTTCCGTATTCACGGAAGTATTCGAGATTGTGTTGAATACGTTGAACGCTTCGAAGTTCAGATACAGCCGGAAGCGCTCGGTTAGGGGCAACTCCTTGGTGAGGCGGGCATCCACACGGTAGATGCGGTCGATATTCAGGTTCGAAAGCGGCAAAAACGGCACTCGATTGGAACCGCCGAATCCGTTCAGGGTGTTAGTGAAGGCGGCACCCGCAAACGGGCTGCTCACCACTCTGACTGCCGCCGTTGCCGGTTGGGATGAAGCCATCGTTGTGATCTGCGATAGTTGCCAGTGGTTCAGCAGGTACTTGGCAAAACCGCTGGTGCTCTTGGTAAATGTTGGGGCCCAAATCGAGCTGATCACAATGCGATGACGCTGATCTAGCGACGACGACCCTTTATCCGCACTGTAGTCTCCGTTGTACGAAGATCGGGGAGTGTTAAAGAACAGGGCGTCGGACCCTCCACCCTGGACGGCGCTATCGATTGCATGCGACCAGGTGTAGGCGACCGATCCTTCCAGTCCATGCGACATACGCTTCCGGAGTTGGACAATTAAGCCGTTGTAGTAGGAATTTCCACCATTCTCCACCTGTACAACGCGGCGGAATCGAGGGTCCACACGGTTTGCCAACCGGTAGGTCGGCGTTGCGTAACTGCCCACTTGATTGCCTGAGGCGTCGTTGATGCGGTAGGTCGCAGTCGGTCCGACGGCGCCGGCGTTCAAATCGCGCGATACGATCAGTCCCACGCCCCGGCTCCAGACGTAGGAAGCGGTAAGCCCCAGGTTTTCGGTCAACTGGCGTTCCACCGCCAGGTCGCCCTGTTGTGTATAGGCATTGTGGAAATCCTTGGAGGCGAACTGAATATCCACGCTGCCGCTTGGCAAGTTCGTTGCGTTCAGCGGCAGACGGCCAGGAAACAAGGGCCCGGCAGCCAAATCCAACGCCTGGTTGGAATTGAGGGAAACCGTCGGCTGATAAAAACCGTTGACCAGGAAGAACTGCTGTAGCAGCGCCCCCGGAATCCGTGCGTAGAATATGCCGTAGCCGCCGCGCAGGACGGTCTTCTGGTCGGCGAACGCATAGGCTGCGCCGAAACGCGGAGCGAAATTCTTGCTGGGTTTATTGATCACCCCGGTCTGCGGATAGGCTGGATTCGTCAGCGCCGGTTGCGGCATGTTCGAGTACTCGTACCGCACGCCCATCGTTAATGTGAGAGCGCTTGTGGCGCGGAACTGATCCTGCGCATAGAGGCTGTAATCTTTCGTGCGAAGATCCACCACCGGGTTGCCGATCGTCTGTGAGAAGCTGTTCCAGCGCTTCTGGGCTGGAGTGTTGCCGGAAAAGTCCAGCGCGAAGTTCGTGAACGTGGCGTAGTTGTAGCTGCCTGCGTTATTCCGCAAAACGTTGAAATAGTCTTGGGTCGCCAGGATATCGCCGCCGAACTTCACGCCGTGGCGGCCCTTGTTCCAACTCAGGTTGTCCGCGAATTGGAATCGCTGTTCGCTAGGATTGTTACGGGGATAATCGGTGGCCGTACCCAGGTTTGCCTGGCCCGCAACCGTGATTCCAACCGTTCCCGTTTCCGCCGGAATCAGCGCCGGGTTCACGTCGTCAAATAGACGGTCCTTGAACCATCCAAAACGCGCTTCGTTCACAATCGTGCTGGAGGGAATGCTGGTCCATGCGAGTCTGGCATACCGCGTACGCACGGTTGAATTGGCATTGTTTCCAATGCCGTTACCGTTCGTGAGTACAGCCTGGGTCTGAATTCCGTTTGGCGAAATCCACCGCAGATAGTTAAAGCTGGCGCTCACTGAATTCCTGTCCGACGGACGCCAGTCGATCTTTCCGAAGCCCAATTCGGAGTTGGCCTCGCGCGACAAGGTTTGAAATTGGCGGCCGAAGAAGTTCTGCGCGGCCGTACATTGCGCCGGAGTTGCGGGGGCCGTGCAGGCGGCAATGAACTTTCCACTCGAATCATAAAAGTTCGGATTGATCAGCCGGTTTACCAATGGAAAATCGCGCCTGGTCACCTCAGCGTTGAAGAAGTAAAACAGTTTGTCTTTCACAATGCGGCCGCCCACGCTTGCGCCGGCCTGATGACGTGTTTCTGTAGGGTTGATGCCGTTTGCATACCGGTCGGTCGCGTTGAAGTCCTGATTGCGAAAGAACCAGTAACCGGTGCCGTGAAGATCGTTGCTGCCGCTGCGCGTTACGGTGTTTACTACGCCGCCCGAGGCGCGGCCGTACTCCGCCGAATACCCGGTTGTCAAGACCTGAAACTCTTGCACCGCATCCTGGGAAAGCTGTGTCGAAATTCTCGTTCTGCCTGCGTTTTCGTTATATGCGGTATTCGTGGTGTCGTTTCCGTCAGTTAGGAACGTGTTTCCGCCGGCAACTCCGCGGAAGCTCAACAGCCCGAACGATCCGTCGGAAACCACGCCAGGCGTCAGCAACACGAAGGCGTCTACCCGCCGTCCGTTAATGGGCAGGTTCGTAATCTGACCACTGGTTACCACCTGCGAAACATCCGTCTTGGTGGTTTCCACAATCGGGGCGCCAGAGGTAACTTCCAGTTGTTGCGCCGCTGCCGCCACCGCCATGGCTATCCGTAAGTTCAACGACTGGCCAACCAGCAGCTCAATATTCTTTCGTTCATACGGCGCGAAACCGGCCACGTTTACCGTGACGCTATATCCGGTGGCGGGAACCAGCGCGGGGGCGGTAAATATGCCTTCCCCGTTCGATTCCAGATTGCGCCGGATCCCTTTCGATTCATTTGCGACTACAACCTTCGCGGCGGGAATAGACGCCCCCGTCGCATCGACTACAACGCCTGTAATACCTGCCAGGCCGGCTTGCGATTGGGCAAAGCTGGATACGGCGAAAACAAGTGGGAGGAATAGAAGGAACAGCAGACTTTTTCTCATAGCGGAACCTACTAGTTAGAGTAGCCGATTTCCATTGCAGCATTGTGAATTCCATTTGACGCGGCGCTTCCGCCGCGGCTTAAAATACCAATGGTGTCTACCCATCCACAGCCAAGCACGCGCCCGGTCAGCGAATCGAAGAATCCGCGTTCAGCGGTGTTCCGAAGCCGCCATTACTTATGCGCCGCCCATTATTAACCGCCGATCAACACTGATTAACGCAGATTGTGGGGTGAAC
>JANYCV010000183.1 GCA_025360145.1 Acidobacteriaceae bacterium | reverse complement strand
GACATCCCGAGCGAAGTCTTACCGACGCCGGGAGGTCCGACAAAGCAAAGGATGGAGCCCTTCGGATTCTGCACCAGACGGCGCACGGCGAGGAATTCCAGAATGCGTTCCTTGATCTTCTCAAGGCCGTAGTGGTCCGATTCGAGCACTTGCTGGGCAAACAGAAGATCGCGGTTTTCCTTGCTCTTCTTCTTCCACGGTACAGCCAGCAGCCAGTCGAGGTAGTTCCGCGAAACGGTGGATTCGGCCGACATCGGTGGCATGTTTTCCAGACGCTTCAACTCGGCCAGGGCCTTGTCGCTCGCATCCTTAGTCATCCCCGACGTTTCGATCTTCTTCTTCAGTTCGTCGATCTCGCTCTTTTCACCGCGGCCGAGCTCTTTCTGGATCGCTTTGATCTTCTCGTTCAGGTAGTACTCTTTCTGCGCCTTCTCCATCTGGCGCTTCACGCGGCCCTGGATAGTCCGGTCGACATTGAGCTTCTCTATTTCAATGTCCAGCATTTCGGCGACGCGCGTAAGCCGATCGATGGGATCGAAGATTTCGAGCAGTTCCTGCTTCTCTTCAATATTGAGCTGCAGGTTCGCGCCGACTGTGTCGGCCAGTTTGCCGGGTTCGTCCACGCGGATGGCGGCGATCATGGTTTCGTAATTCAGGTTCTGGCTGAGCTTGACGTACTGCTCAAACAACCCGGTGACGCGGGTGGTCAACTGGTCGAGCTGCGGACCCGATTCCACTTTGAAGCCGAAGGTTTTCACAACGGCGCGGAAAAAACCCTCATCTTCAGTGACGCTAATAATCTTCGCGCGTTCGACGCCTTCCACCAGCACCTTGATATTTCCGTCGGGCAGTTTCAGGCTTTGTACGATATTGGCCACAGTACCGACGTTAAAGATCTCGTCCGGCCTGGGCTCATCAACGGAGGCATCGTGCTGTGTGGCAAGGAAGATTTTCTTGTCGCCGGCGAGGGCCTCTTCAAGCGCCCGGACACTCGATTCCCGGCCAACCACGAAGGGCGTCATCATATACGGGAAAATGACGACATCCCGGATGGGCATCATGGGTAATCGCTTGCTGTCGGATTTCTCTTTTGAGGTGAGCATGATTTGTAGACGACGGGAACGGGAGTTGCGCGGCAGGAATCGGAAACGGCGAAGAACCGGAACTCAGCCTGCTTTTTCGAGCAACGCCATATTAATTTTTTGAGTCATCACCATCTCTTTGGTGACCAGGAATTCTCTAACCTTTTTATACGACGGGAGATAATACATCAGATCCAGCATTAGATCTTCCAGGATCATGCGCAGTCCGCGCGCGCCGACTTTTCGCTCCATGGCGAGTAGCGCAATCGCTTCCAGCGCGTCGTCGGTAAATTTCAGTCTAACATTTTCGAACTCGAAGAGTTTCTGATACTGCCGGACGATGGAGTTCTTCGGCTTGGTCAGGATTTGAACCAGCGCGTCCTTCTCCAATTCCTCCAGCACCGCGACCACCGGCAGGCGGCCGATAAACTCGGGGATGAAACCAAACTTAATGAGATCCACCGGTTGGATCTGCTCCATCAAATGCGCCTCGGTCATCTTCTTGGCTGAACCGCGGCGGCCATTGCCAACTTCGGTATCGTTCGGATTGATGAAGCCCATCGACTTGGTGCCAACCCGGCGGCCGATCACTTTCTCCAGTCCCACGAACGCGCCACCGCAGATGAACAGGATGTTGGTTGTGTCTACCGGGGTAAATTCCTGGTGCGGGTGCTTGCGTCCACCTTGCGGCGGAACGTTGGCGATAGTCCCTTCGAGAATCTTCAGCAGCGCCTGCTGCACGCCTTCGCCGGAGACATCGCGGGTGATGGACGGGTTCTCGTCCTTGCGTCCAATCTTGTCGATTTCATCGATATAGATGATGCCCTGCTGGCAACGCTGCACGTCCCAATCGGCATTCTGCAGAAGCCGCAGGACGATATTCTCTACATCCTCACCGACATAACCTGCTTCCGTGAGCGTGGTTGCATCGACGATGGCGAACGGCACGTCCAGAATCCGGGCAAGCGTCTGCGCGAGCAAAGTCTTTCCGGTTCCCGTGGGACCGATGAGCATGATATTCGACTTCGACAGCTCGACGTCGCCGCCGCGCTGCTTGTTCATCTGAATCCGTTTGTAGTGGTTATAGACCGCCACCGCGAGCTTTTTCTTGGTTCCGTCCTGGCCTATGACGTATTGATCGAGATACTCTTTCAGTTCCAGAGGCTTCGGCAGCTTGTGCGGCGCGCCGAACGGCTCATCGTGACGGTCGTCTTCCAGAATCGAATTACAGACGGCGATGCACTCGTCGCAAATGTAGGCTCGTGGGTAATCACTGGGGGAGGAGATCAGCTTGCCAACAACGTCCTGGCTCTTATGACAAAAAGAGCATCGCAACGATTCATCGGTGCCGGTACGCTTCAAGATGTTCCTCCGACTGTCAATTTCCCCATGTAACTCTATTATC
>JANYCV010000484.1 GCA_025360145.1 Acidobacteriaceae bacterium | reverse complement strand
GGAGAGCGAAGCGTTTCTGATACATTGGTAGGTCTGAAATAAAAGGCTTGCAGGGCATATACCCGATCCCCTCAACATCCGCGATGCAGGCTATGCCGTTCCACAAACACCGGGGCTGGGGATCGATGAAGATTGGGTTGGTGCCGTTGTTTCTCGCGGCGTCTGGTTTCGCCTCTCCGCCGCGGAAAACCTCTCTCGACGATTGCCTGCGAACTGCCGGAGCGGCTGTCTACACCTTGTACGAGTGCAGTTTTGAAGCTCCGCCCGGTACGGTGGACAAGCATGTCCGCATCGTCGTCGATGCTCTGCTCTCCGGCGCGAAAGTGTGGCTGAATGGCGAGTTGGTTGGCGAACACAACAGCGCCATATCGCCGTTTGAATTCGATCTCACTCCCGCTCTAAAGCCCGGCGCCACAAACAAGCTGTCGATGCGCATGGAGAATCCGGGCCTCCTCCGTAATGTCTATCTGCTGACAACCGGCCGCGTGTTTCCGGTGAAGCAAACCGTCGTAGCGGCGCCGCAGCGGATTGCCGTTTCTGTGATGGTACGCAACACACTCGACAACACATCCAGTGTGCAGGCAAGCTTCGCGGTATCCTTCGGCGGCAGGACCGTCGGCATCGGCTCGGCAAACGCCGCGGTTCCTCCGAATCTCACCCAGTCCATCGAGGCCGTCATCGAGTTGCGCCCCGAAGACGTAAAGCTATGGGATCCCGACCATCCGAATCTGTATCGCCTGCGGACCGTGATCACGAAGAACGCCGAGGCCGTGGAGGGCGGCTATGAAACCGAAATGGAATCGGTATTCGGCATTCGAACCATTGAAATTCGCGATTCGCAGTTTCTGCTGAACGGAGAACCATTGAGGCTGGGCGGAGCGCATCCGGCGGGCGAACCGGGTGAAGAAGATTTGCGTGCCATGAAGGAAGCCGGGATGGTGTTCCAAATGGTGGATCATCCAGTTTCCATCTCTGTTCTCGACTGGGCGGACCGGAACGGTCTGCTGCTGATAGAGGGGGGGGAAATGCGGGATCGAGACGCGAATCATCCGTCCGTAATTGCGTGGGCCGGCGCCACGCCTGACGATTCCGTCAACGCGAAGCGAATGGACCCCGCGCGGCCGGTGAGTATAGTGGATTTCACTATCGCGAAGGCGGCAACCCTCGAAAGCACGTCTTCCCGGTGGCCTGGTAAGGCCGTGTTCCTCGACGCGATTTCAGAACCCGCCGGTGTTGCGGAATTGCTGCGGAAAAACCCTGGCGTGTTTGGCGCCGCGGCCTCGGTAGCGAAAGATCCGGGATGGGCGGAACAGTTTCGCGGCGCCATGATTCACAGCATCTTTCAGAAGAATGGAAACACGTTCGTCGAAGTTCGCAACAGCGCGGGGTTTCCTTCACAGATCTTGCGCAACTACCAAGTTCGTGTAGGCCCGCACACGCAAGAGTTGCCAACGCTGAAACCAGGGGAGAGCGTCACCCTCGAATTCGAGCATGTGAATCCGTATAGAGTAGAGGTATGGCAACCTACGGGTTTCGTAGTAGACAGCCATTGAGGCCACTAGATTGCGAGCGTTTGAAACCAATCAGTTATGAAATGCTGGATACTGAAAGCCAGGAATGCCATTATGCTACAATTTTTGGTAGAAATAGTGCAACGGTCGGGTTTGAGCGTGCGTCTACAGATTGGGTGACCGAAAGGTAGGTGCCTAAGCCATGGCTGTGCATCATGAGGAAGTACAGGAAGCGATGAGCGACGTTCGCGAAGTCCGGGCTTCAGAACAGTCCGACAATCTGGATCGGCTGTTGATATCTAACGCTGAAGGTCCGTGGTATCAGTCTTTTATTGAAAATATCAGGGAACTGGTTAATCCGCCGAAACTTCCACCGCTCGAACTCACGTCGAAACCAGTTGCCGTAAAGGATATCTGGTCTCGCGATCGGAAGAAGAGGTACTCCACTCTTTATTCCATTGGAATCCACATTGGCATCGTCTTTCTGATCATTCTGGTGGGAACCAACAAAGCTGTGCAGCAGAAGGCGAAAGAATCCATTGCGATCTTCGTTCCGGACCTGGCTCCGTATGAGCCACCCATCGCAAAACAGACCAAGAAAGCGGGTGGCGGCGGGGGCGGGGGCGATCGGTCTCTGCTCGAAGCCAGCAAAGGAAAGCTGCCGCGTGTAGCTCCGAAGCAGTTCACCCCTCCAATGGCGGTAGTGAACAATCCCGATCCAAAGCTGGTGATGGAACCTACCATCCTGATTCAACCCAACACACCGTTGCCTCAGGTAAATATGGCGGTGTTGGGCAATCCACTGGGGGCACTTGGCCTGCCTTCAAATGGAACGGGTTCGGGCGGTGGAATTGGCTCCGGACGCGGCGGCGGCGTTGGCTCCGGAAGCGGTGGCGGATTCGGGCCCGGCAGTGGTGGCGGCACAGGTGGCGGTGTGTATAGAATTGGCGGCGGAGTCTCTGATCCCGTACCCATTTTCAAGCCTGAGCCTGAGTATTCCGAAGAAGCGCGCAAAGCGAAGTTTCAAGGCGCAGTGATGCTCTCGATCGTCATTGACGAAAACGGTAAGACCCGCGATATCCGTGTGATCCGTCCGCTGGGTTTGGGCCTGGATGAGAAGGCGATTGAAGCCGTACTGAGATGGCGCTTCAAGCCAAGCTTAAAGGACGGCCGGGCAGTAGCCGTCAGCGCCAATGTGGAAGTAAACTTCCGCCTACTCTAATCGGGTTCACACACTGCGGAATGACTCCAGCGTGCCGAAACCCTAGCGCCAGATAGTGGTGTTCGGACGGATCAATCTGCCACGTATCCAGAATGAGCAGGTTTCCGTCCGCGCCTGTCACTGCGAGATCCAGGGCATTCAATAGCGTTTTTGCAATACCCTGCCGCTGGGCCTAGCGGTAAATAAAGAGCTTCATCACCTCCGCGCGATGTGAAGCATTCGGCTTGGCCGCGAAATCCATCTGAACGGACCCACCGAGATCCTCGTCACGAAATGCGGCGAGTGATTATCCTCCGGCAGCAAAAGGCGCCTGACCGTAATCGCACAAACTGGGTATGTGTTTGACTCAAGTGGGTACGGTCTCGCAGCGTTTCGCGTGGCTGGCGCATTGAGGCCTTCGTTTCGCTTCCAGCAGCGGGACGAAGGCGTCCCGCGCCGTCCAGGGGGACCGCCCCACCTCGGCTACTGCCGTAGTAATTACCTGAGTGAAGCACATACCCAGCTCGCACAAAAGCAACAAAACGTACCTGCGGCCCTCTATCGCTTGCGGCTGGCGGCAATCGCTCGACGGAGGACGATACGGTGCCAAAACCATACTTTCGGAGCCATCAAACTTCTGCGGCCTCCCCGGCAAAGCCGGGGGATCTCCTTGGTTTTTAGAATTCGGTTTCCGCCGTCAATCGCGTGCATCACTTCATTCCAGTATTGGCGGGCGTCGCTGGTTTCGGGGGGCGGCAGAAATCCTATCGAAGCGCCGCGGTCTACCGCATCCAGAAGCAGGTCCGTTAGCGCGGGGAGTTCCGCCGCAGCTTCTGCCGCAGTTAACTTTTCCACGCGTACCAAACGCTGTTTGCTCCGTTGGGCCGAAAACGTTCCGCTACCAAAGGAGTCAGATTTCACCGTGCCACTCATTTTGTCCGATCCTTCGAGCTTCCCGACATGGCGTAGTTCCCGGTAAGGGTGCCGCCCTTCTGTTGGAAAAAACATTCGGGGTCACCAATCCCCGCACCCAGCACTACAGGAACTGGACTGAGCTGTACGGGTGATAACATCGAAATTCATTTTTGGTGGAGACACGGCCGATGTAAGATTTGCAATTGCGAAGGCGAGGCACAGCAGAAATAGCCGCCTGAAAGCGGTGGAAATGGGCGGCTTCGCCAAACATTTTAGGTAAACGGCACTTTGTCTAGCGGAAGTTTACTGCCAACTTTTGGAGACCCGGTTTTTCTGGACACACGGTTGGCGAACTGACTGAGATTTAAGGAGGCTAAACGTAATCGCCGAAGTTCTGAAAGACATTATCTGCTCCGGGGCAACGGGTGTCAATTATCCGAATGTCAGAGCCGGGGCGTTGTTGAAGACCCTGTCAGGAGTAAATTCGAGCCCGATCTGATACCAGGCATTGCGCCGGATGCAATACTTAACAGTGGCGGTTCCGGCCAGCTTTAATTTTTCGGAACGGACGGTGACGTAGGTTCTAACCGCTATGGGTTGGTCGATACGAACAGAAAGTCCGTCAGTTGAAATATTCAGACAGTTTCCCAACATGAATTTTGGTTGCCCGATCAGGTCGTCCCACCGGATTGCCACACGTTCCCGAGACGGTATTCTCTCATTCCGGCGCAAATTCTTCGTAACCATAAGCCAATGTACTAATTTATTTAACTGAATCAGATTCGATGCCTGAAACGCTGGCACACTCAGTTTTAAGCATCTGTACCTATATGTCAATGGACTTAAAGTACGTGACTTCAGGTTCAGGAAGATTTAGCAGGGTACTATATCCGCGACTTTACGATACCCTCGATGTCGCGAAAAACTTCCGAAGGCGGTCGGTTTGCAGGAATTGGATGGTAATCGGTGCCGGCATAATGCGCGATCACCGGCGCGGTCAGATGCTCGTAGGAATTCAGCCGTTCTCTCACGATTTCCACGGTGTCGTCCGCCCTGCGTATTAGACCTGTTCCATCCAGGTCGCATACGCCCTTTTTCTTTGGCGGATGGAAAAGAAGGTTGTAGATCTTGCCGCATTTGGGACATTGGCGGCGTGCCGAGATCCGTTCGACCAGCACGGAGATAGGCGTGGCAAGGTGGATCACCATGGGCGGAGGAAAACCGTGCCGCTCCAGAAACCCGGCCAGAAAGATGGCCTGTGGGACGGTGCGCGGATAGCCGTCGAGCAGGAATCACCTCGGCAATCGGGCTCGGCAAGACGCCCAATTAGCATCTGATTCACCAAATCGTCACTGACAAGATGACCTTTCGCCAGAACTTCCGACGCTATTTTTCCTAATGGCGTACCCGCTTCGCATTCGGCACGGAGCATCTCCCCGGTGGAGATTGCCGGGATCTTTAGAAGCGCGGTGATTTGCGGAGACTGAGTGCCCTTGCCGCTGCCAGGCGGCCCGAAGAGCAGAATGACCAAGAATCCTCCAAAGGATTCATTATAAACATGAACGAAGACGCGTCAAAATCAAGGCTTGTGAGCGGTGGGCGGCGGCCCCACGGATGAGGCCGTTTTCAGCCCGTTTTCAGCACTGCGCGGACGGCAAGATTGACCAGGATCATGAGCGCGGACGCAATCGGAAAGAGCAGCAGTGCCGTTCCCAGATTCTCCGAAGCGGCACCGGCGATCGCGCCGATGATCGGTGAGCGCACGGCCAGCTCGGCCCAGCCCGGAGGCGATGATGAGGCCTACCGCTTGTGCCAGCGCTATTGTGCTCTTCTGCCTGACGGTGAGATGGAAGACAGGCAGGAGCACACCGAGCTTGGCGGCGATCATGCCGTAAACGAAGATCACGAAGATCGCCGCAAAGACAATTCTTCCGGGCGGCGAGGGTTTCATCGACACGTAAATTGTAAAACGTGGATAAAGTCTAGCAGTGTGAACCGGCCGCCGGTTTGGGCGCAATCGCCGGACCCGCTGACCATCAGCGCGCGGTTCTCCAGCTAATCCAGCACCAGGACCAGCTTGCCAACACCGTCCCGATAGCTTTCCAGCATTTCAAAAGCATTTTGGATGCTATCGAGCGGTTTCGTGTGCGTTACTACCGGAGCGAACAGCTTCGGATGTTCGCTCAACAGGCGAAGGGCTTCTTCGGTGGTGTGATTGGACCGGCGGACGGTGTAGAAGTAGAGTTCCTTGCGGCGGATCGTACTGAAATTCAAGCTCACTTCCGCCTCCGACGGTATGCCGGTTATCACCACCCGGCCGGCGCTTCTCGCCATGTCGAGGCTTTGATTGATTGTGCCGTCTTTGCTGGCGCAATCAAACACCACGTCGACGCCCCGTTTGGCTGTATCGGACAGCACTGCGCTCACCGGGTCGATCGCCGACGGATCGATAACCGCGTCCGCACCCATGCTCTTCGCCATCGCCCGCCGCTCCGCGATGGGATCAATGCACCATACCCGGCCGGCACCCGCCAGTTTCAACCCGGCGATGGTAAGCAGACCGATGGGACCGGCGCCGATCACAGCGACCGTTTCACCGGGACGGACGGAGGCAAAGCTCAAAGAGTGGAGAATGACGGCGAGCGGCTCAAAGAGCGTCGCCTCCCGCAGACCCAGCGACTTTGGAAGCGGTAGCAGGTTCTTCGCCGGCAGGTTCACATACTCACGAAAGAAACCCGGCACGCCCGCGGAACTGAGGAACTCGATATTCTCGCAAACATTGTAGTGGCCCGTGGTGCAGAATTCGCAGTGGTAGCAGTAGATGGCCGGTTCCAGCAACGCAAGATCTCCAGGCGACCATCCGGTGACGCCTGCGCCGATCTTTGTCAGTTCACCGGTTGGTTCATGACCAAGGACCGATGGATAGACTGCCGGGGTGCCTCCAATAGCGCCCTCCGAGAAGTAGTGCAGATCGGACCCGCAGATTCCGACGGCGCGGACTCTCGCCTGCACTTCCCCTGGGCCGGGATCGGGAACGGGGGCTTCCATCATTCGGAATTTTCGGTGTTGGTAGAGTTCAGCGACTTTCATCATGGCGGACAGTAAAACGATAACATGGAGCCATGCTTCGATACCTCGTCTTTTCGCTCTTGATCGGCGTTTCCGCCTTCGGGCAAAACGCAGTGGTGGCCGGCAGAATCTCCGATTCGCAGGATGCCGTCATCGCAGGCGCGTCTATTGAACTTGCCAATCGCGCGACCGGGTTGCGTACAACGGCTACCGCGAATGGCGAAGGCTATTACGTCACCGCCCCGCTTCCGCCGGGAGTCTACGACGTGACGATTTCGGCGCCTGGTTTCTCGCCGTCCAAGATCGACGCAATGACGCTGGAGGTGGGGCAATCGCGGACTCTGAACACGCAACTGATTGTGGGACAGGTGCAGGACGCCATCACGGTGACCGACACCGCACCGCTGTTGACCACGAATCGTGCGGATCGCGGGACGGTGATTGAGAATAAGTTCGTCACCAGCATTCCGCTGAATCTGCGAAATCCGTTGCTGCTGCTGACACTGGCACCCGGCGTGACTACGGGCCTGAACGCGGGAATTAATACCGCGAGCCAGTCCACCACGAACAACTTCCGTATCAACGGCGGCCGTGGCGCGACGAATGAGATTCTGATCGATGGCGCCGCGAATACAGGCACGTATAACAACCAGGTCTCGGCCATTCCACAAGTGGATTCGCTACAGGAATTCAAGGTCAACACCAGCCCCTATGCGGCCGAGTTTGGACGGACCGGCGGCGGCGTGATCAGTTTTGCGATTCGCTCGGGTACCAACGATTTCCACGGATCGATGCACGAATTCCTGCGCAACAGCGTGCTGGACGCCAATGGATTCAACTCGAATCGCGCACGGCAGGCCAAGCCAAGCTTTAAGCGCAACCAGTTCGGCTTCACGGCCGGCGGACCGGTTTGGGTTCCGAAGCTGTACAACGGCCGCAACCGCACTTTCTTCTTTGTGGGCTACGAAGGACTGCGGGAGCGCAGCCTCGCGTCCTTTACCGGAACGGTGCCGACGGCGCTGGAACGCACCGGCGATTTCTCTCGATCTCTGGACGCCGGCGGCAGGCTGATCCAGATGTACGATCCCCGAACTACGCGGCTGGACCCGAACCGGCCGGCGGGAACGACCCGCTACATTCGCGATGCATTCCCTGCAAACGCAATTCCCGCAGCACAGATCAACCCGGTGGGCACGAACGTTTTCAAGTATTACCCGCTGCCGAATCAGCCGGGCCAGGGCCTCAGCAACACCAGCAACTACTACGTTGCGGCGGCGAACTCCATTGACGCCAATCGCGTGGATCTTCGCGTGGATCATCAGATTTCTTCGCGGCACCAGATCTTCGGCCGGTACAACTGGTTCAGCAATCTGAACGCACAGCCGCTGGTATTTGGGAATGACGCGTCACCGGTGCAAACGCCGAACCGTATCCCTGGCATCAACTGGATTGGGAACCATACCTGGACCATCACTGCCGGCACCATTCTGGATCATCATTTCTCCTACGCACAGAGCGAAACGAATCGCATTCCGCTGAGCCTGGGCTTCGACCAGACTACACTCGGTTTGCCGAAATCGGTTACAGAGGGCCAGAGAGTAGCGTACTTCCCGCAGGTTGGGATTGCGGGGATTACCGGGCTTGGTCCGCAGGGTACGGCGGCAAACGTTGTGGTCTCGAAGACCCTGCAGTATGCGGCCAGCGTGACGATGTTGCGCGGCCGTCACACCATGAAAGCGGGCGTGGACTGGAGACGCTTTCCAGTTCGTATCGATAATTCGCCCGCGCTCAGCTTGTCGTCGAACGCGGCGTTTTCGGGCGGGCCTAACCCGCAGGCGGTGTCGGCATCCACAGGCGCGGGAATGGCGGATTTTCTTCTGGGACTGGTCAGCGTAAGCTACCAGGTCCGGCCAGTGGAGCAACACGTCCACGACTACTACGCAGGATTCTTCCAAGATGAATTCAAGGTGACCAAGAGCCTTTCGCTCACGCTTGGCATCCGTTACAACCTGGAAACGCCGCGCACCGAAGCCAACAACGAATATGTATTTCTGGACTTGAGCAGTCCCTCGCCACTGCGGCAACAGCTTCCGTCGTACCCGGATTTGAAGGGCGGCGTTGGCTTCGTTGGTACAAGCGGAGTTGGCAGGCGGACTCAGTTGGTAGATACCAACAACTTTGACCCGCGAATTGGACTCGCATGGCAAATTAATACTAAGACCGTGGTACGCAGCGGCTTTGGAATATTTCATCATCCGCTGGTACCGAACACCGATTTAGCGCAAGGATTCAACCGGACCACCACGTCGTTAATTACGGCGGCGGATGGCGTTTCGCCGATCTTCAGCTTGAGCAATCCATTTCCCTCTGGGATTCTGCAGCCGACCGGCAACATGCTGGGGCTGAATACGCTGTTGGGCCAGTCCATCTCCGGCCCGTTGCGGCAGCAGCGATTGCCTTATCAATCGCAGTGGTCGTTTGACGTCCAGCGGCAGCTTCCGTGGTCGCTGGTGGTGGATGCGGGCTATGCGGGAAACAGTGCCGTGGCGCTTCCTTCCAGTGTGAATTACGATCAGCTTCCCGACGCGCTGCTGGCGCAGGGGACGGCGCTGGTGGCGACTGTGGCGAACCCGTTCCTGGGAGTGATTACAGACACAACTTCCACATTGAGCCGCGCCACGGTGCAGCGAGGACAATTGCTGCGGCCGTTTCCACAATTCACCGGAACGTCAGCTTCGCAGGCGCCGGTGGGCCATTCGTCTTACCATGCGCTTCAACTCAAGGTAGAGCGGCGATTTTCGCAGGGTCTTGCGTTGTTATTCGCCTATACGCACAGCAAGACAATGGACAACACGGCGGAGCTAGGAGGATTTCTCGGGGCTTCGCCAGGGTTCCAGAACAACAATTGTTTTTCCTGCGACCGGTCGTTGTCGTATCAGCACATTCCGGATGTGGTGAGAATCAGTTATCGCTATGAGCTTCCGTTTGGCGTCGGGAAGCCGATGGTCAATCACGGAGCGATGGCACGGGTGGTGGGCGGATGGGCGCTGGCTGGATTTATCTCCCTTGAAAACGGAACGCCCATCACGGTGACGTCGCCGAACGATTCGAACTCTTTCGGAGGCGGCAGCGGGATGCGGCCGAACGCCACTGGTCAGAAGGCGAGCCTGGATACCCGGCAGTATGCGGATGGAGCTGCCTATTTCAATGCCGCCGCGTTCGTGCGGACGCCGCAATTCGCGTTCGGCAACGCGAGCCGGACAGTGCCCGATGTGCGGAATCCGGGCAATGTCAATTGGGACGTTTTGATCGAGAAGCGGATGAGCATTTCCGAACGCATCGCGCTGGACTTCCGGACCGAGCTTTACAATGCACCGAACCAGGTGATCTTTGGCGGGCCGGTCACTTCCGTGACGTCGGCGGATTTTGGAAAGATCCGGCTGAACCAGGTGAATACGCCGAGGCAGATCCAGTTCGGCTTGCGGTTGTCTTTTTAAGAACTCATGTCTCTCATTCAATTCACGGGCAAGTACGACGATCTATCCACCAATCGGGGAATCAGTTTAAGTTCTACTGCGATAAGTGCGGCAACGGGAAGATGACACACTTTGAGACGTCGGTGTTAGGGGCGGCGCAGAGCGTTCTAAACGCTGCCGAAAACGTACTCACCAGCATTGACTACCGCTATGGAAGTGCGGAGGGCCATTTGGGGCAAGGCGCACGACGCGGCGCTGGCGGAGGCTGTAGAGGAAGCCAGACCGTCTTTCCGGCAGTGTACCAAGTGCGGGCGGTGGGTTTGCAAAGAAGTCTGCTGGAACGATCCGGCTAACCTTTGCGAAGAGTGTGCACCCGACCTTGCGGAGAGTCTCGCCGCAAGCCAAGGCGGAAGCAGCACGCCGTCAATTGGAACAGAAATACGCGGCAGATATCGACGTCAGCGCCGGAGCCGTCCTGGCAGCTCAAACCGCAGCGGCCAATCTACAGCTGGCCAAGCGCCTCCGCGGCAAGTGTGGGTGCGAGTTGGGCAACGCTAAGTTTTGCCCGGAATGCGGGAAGCAGGCCCCTGAGGCAGCGCCTCGCTTCTGTACGCAGTGCGGAACACCGGCGGCTCCGAAAGCGAAGTTTTGTCCGGAGTTCGGCGGGAAATTCGGGTAGGTGAAGTGCTAAAGCGGGGAGCGTCCCCGTGGAGCCGGAGCTGTAATGCGCACCGACATCTTGTCCTTGCGCTTGAAGTTCAGGGCGAGGATTCCGCCGGCATCGGTTTCATCCTCGGTCAGCTCTTCGTCGTCGGCTTCAATCAAATATTTTTGATGCGGCTTCAGTCCGATGATGAAATACGACGCCGGACTGTCGGGATCGAGATCGATTTTCATCTTGTTATTGCCTAACAGAATCGCGTTATCACCAACAATGGTGGGATCTTTCTGCGTTTGCAGCGAGAGCGGCTGAATCCGTCCGTCGTCGAACAACTGCACTTTGCCGTCAAAGTACCCAAGCCACGTAGCATCGTCGTCCCAACTGGAGCGAACGAAGAGGCGGCCACTTTTGGTGTCGTGAAACTTCAAAGGCATGTGGAAATAACTGAGACCCGGCTGGTAAGGGTTCGCCCAGAGGAATTCGTAGCAGATGCCTTGCACTCCGCGCATCAAAAACTTGTCGTGGATCAGCCATCCTTGCAGAAACTGGCTTTCCACGGCATTGGGATCGAAGGCTACAATGCTCAGTTCGGCAGCGCGGGAGAACGCGGCGGCCTTCAGATCGGGCTCGCCCGAGCCTGAATACACCGGCACCCGATAATCGTTTTCGGCCGCCGGATATACGGCCGGGTAGTAGCTGAGCAGCAAGTAGGCGGGCAGTTCCTGAAAGTACCTTGCGGCATCTTCGCGCATTTCTATATTCAAGGTGTCGCGGATGGCGTGCAGGATTTCAAACATTGGATACACTTCGGCGCGGGCGAGCGTGCGTGATCCGGTCTTCAATGCCGGAGCTAACTGTTTACGCCACCATTCGGTAACTGCGTGCTTCAGCGTCGCCTCGTCTTCCACGGCTACTGCTGCGAACACTCTTGATCGCATGGTTGCAATATCCTGGGCCTTTGCGGTCTGCTCAATGCCCTTTTGCAGTTTCGCCCGCAGCGCCTTTGCCTCCGGCTCTTTCAACAAGGATTGGCACCAATCGTAGACCAAGGCCAGTTGCCTCAGATCCGTCGCCGCCGGAGCCAGAGCCCACGCGATGGCCTGCCGCCCCACCGCGTCCTCCCCGTTCACCTGATAGACTAATGCGGACGCGAAGCCGGGCTCGGGCATCTGTACCTTACCCATCACCAGGGCTTCCAGTTGCTGCCAGCGTTGTGACCGCCGCTCGCGCTCCCGGTGCATCAGTTTCAGCCGTTGCGCCTTCAAAAGCAGCCGGGGGTGCTCGCTATAAATCTTGAAATCTTCGTCGGCCGTTTGGGCAAGCATGGCCCCAGCCATGAAAAGGCCTAGCAAAAGTCGAACACGCATCCACCAACAGTGTGTCATAGCGACACACCGCTTGTATCCACCTGCCCCAATCGCGGGTGGGAGCGGAGATCGACTTTTTTTGTTTTCATCAGCTTAAAAATTGTTTGCACTCGGCGGATTGATTGCTAGAATAGAAGTCGAATTGATGGAGTTACTCTTTTAACCTGCCCCTCTGGTGCAGCAAGCAGTCGGTAAGAAGCGAGTGGGCTGAAGGAAAGCGTGCTTGCGGGAAACGGGTGTTTAGGTTTCGTACCGCTCATTCGTCCGACAGCGAGATGGACCAGAGGGCATTTTTTAGCACTAATAGCATCTTCTTTGAAAGCAGCATCGATCTTCCCGTAGATTCGGATTTCTGTGAACGTTTGGGCGCCGCTGGCCAGGATAGATGGACGCGGGCCTGGTCATTGATAATTTGTTCGGACGAACCGACGCCGCATCTATAGCCCAAAACCCGGGCGCGATCGCATCAAGGAAAAGCCCTCAAAAACCTCTAGCATTTTCCTTGATGCGATTTCTCAATCTTACCGTGAACATCCATGAACCGTAGATCTTTCCTGAAATTGACCGGTGCCGCCGCTGCCGGAACTGCCCTACCCCTTCCCGCAGCCGCGAAGCGCCCCAACATTATCGTGATCCTGGCAGATGATATGGGCTTCTCCGATATCGGATGCTTCGGATCGGAGATCGCGACTCCCAATCTGGATAAACTCGCCGGCGGCGGGCTGCGGCTCACCAGCTTCTACAATACGGCCCGCTGCTGCCCGACGCGAGCATCCCTGTTAACGGGCCTTTACAGCCATCAGGCGGGCGTTGGGCACATGATAAAAGACCGTGGCACGCCTGCCTACCAGGGCTATCTGAACGATCACTGTGTAACGATTGCCGAGGCCGTTCGTCAAGGCGGATACCGCGCGGGAATGGCGGGCAAGTGGCACGTCGGCGAGGAGCGCCCGCATTGGCCAACCGACCGCGGATTTGAGCGCTACTTCGGGCTCATCAACGGATCTGCGAACTACTTTCATCCGGAGCCGGGCATACACATCGCGTTGAACGGCCAGGAATACAAACCCGGTGACAACTTTTACATGACGGATGCATTCACCGATCATGCAGTGGCGCAGATCGACGAATTCGGCCGCGGCAAAGATCCCTACTTCCTCTATCTCGCCTTCACCGCTCCGCACTGGCCTTTGCACGCGCGCCCGGAAGACATCGCGAAGTACGAAGGCAAGTACATGGAAGGTTGGGATGAGCTGCGCAAGCAGCGCCACGCGCGTCAGCTCAAGCTGGGCATTGTGGACGCGAAGTGGCCGCTCACGCCCCGTGACACTCACTCGCCTGCTTGGGAGAGTATAGAGAACAAGAAGGCGCTCGACCGGAAAATGGCCGTTTATGCCGCCCAGATAGACCGGTTGGATCAGAGCGTGGGCCGCGTGCTGGCGAAGGTGAAGGAGTTGGGACAGGAGGAGAATACGCTGATCCTGTTCCTTGCCGATAATGGCGGTTGCGCCGAGGAGATCAATCGGGGCAAGCCCGGCGTGCCTCCCGGCGGAGTGGATTCCTACATGAGCTACGGCCTCCATTGGGCCAATGCGAGCAACACGCCCTTCCGGTTGTACAAGCACTGGGTTCATGAGGGTGGAATTTCCTCGCCGTTTATCGCCTACTGGCCGGCCGTGATCAAGCAAAAGAATGCGATCTCGCGGCAACCCGCGCATCTGGTGGATTTGATGGCAACGTGCCTGGACGTGGCAGGCGTGGCCTATCCGAAAACGTACAAAGGGAAAGATGTAACGCCGCTGGAGGGCAAAAGCCTATTGCCCATCTTCGAGGGAAAGCAGCGCAAAGGGCACGACGCCATCTATTGGGAGCATGAAGGGAACCGTGCCGTTCGCGAAGGGAAATGGAAGCTGGTATCGCGCTTTCCCGATCAATGGGAGCTGTATGATCTGGAGGCCGACCGCACGGAGCTGAAAGATCAGGCGTCCGCTCAGCAGGCGCGTGTGACACGAATGGCGGCAATGTATGACGTCTGGGCAGCCCGCGTCGGCGTGGTGCCGTGGAACAAGGGATAGTGGCTCCTGAGGGGGCAGGCGCCTCCGTCAGAATGTGTGTCGTAGCCAAAAAGCCGGACTAGGGAGATCCCTCAAACGAGCGTAGAATCAGCGCTGGTACCATGGAATCTGAGAGGCTTAGATGACGATCACTGTTGCGCTGACACCTGAGGAGGAGGCAAAGCTCATTGTCCTTGCTCAGGGTCGTGGCGTGTCGCCGGACGCCTTTGTCAAGGGCGTGGTGAAGGACATCATCGAGATGGATCTTCTCGTCTCCACAGGCAAAGGCCGAGAACTTCCGTCTGAAGACCGGGAAAAGCGACTCGACGAACTCTTTCACGCGTTCGACAGCGTAAGCACCCCGCCCGGCATTCCGGAGGAGACCTTTCACCGGGAAAACTGGTATCGATGAAGGTCCACCTCATCGATACGAATATTCTCCTTCGGGCGATTCAACGACAGAACCTAAATCTTCGGTCGCTTGCACGAGAGGCGATCAAGAAGCTCTTTCGACAGGAGGATTCGCTATGCGTCTGCCCGCAGAATCTCATTGAACTGTGGAACGTCTCCACTCGTCCCGCGAACGTGAATGGTCTCGGGCTGGGCATTCCCGGGACGCAGAAAAATATCAGCCGGTGCGAAACATTTTTTCGTTTACTCCCAGAGACCCCTGAACTCTTTCAGGAGTGGAAGCACCTCGTATCACTGCACCAAGTCTCCGGTCTCAAGGTTCACGACGCTCGGCTTGTAGCCGCAATGAACGTACATCGGATTCCCAGCGTCATCACCTTCGACATCGACGACTTTAAGCGCTACCCCGGAATAACAGTTCTCCATCCGCAGAGTGTTCTTCAATCGGAGTGAATTGGGTTCCCAGGAAGGTTTCAGCTTGAAAAACAAGGGCGTGGTGCCGTGGAAGAAGGGCTAGCTCGACTCCGAAATATCGCCTATCAAAGCCGCTACGTCGCTCTCCTGTGTCCGGTAGTTTGTAACGCACGCACGCAGCACTGTTCGCTTACCGCCAAGCAGCGCAGTGGAAATCCACGACTTGCCTGAGCGAACGATCTTCGACACCATCTGCTGGTGTTCTTCAGCCGTTGCACCCGGCTTCGCGAAACAGACTACCGGCAGCGGTGTTTCATTCACAAGCTCCCAGCCTGCCCGCGCCAGCCCCTCGCGAAGCACAACACCCATCCTGGTCTGGTGGCGAATCGCCTCCGCGTACCCTTCCCATCCGGCCGCCAGCAACGAGAGGAACACCTTCAGCCCGATGAACCGGCGCGACCATTGCATGGAGTGCAAGTGGGGGTCAACGATATCGAGGCCGGCCGCATCCTTCGGCATATAGGCTGCGGCCACACGAAATGTACGGTCGAGAATCGTATTGTGGCGCGTGAGGAACAGCCCGGCGCCCATGGGTACGGATAGCCATTTATGCGCGTCGAAGGTAATGGAATCGGCGCGTTCGATGCCGTTCAGCAGCGATTGCAACTCGGGCACAAAGGCTGCGCCACCACCCCAGGCGGCGTCCACGTGATACCAGAGATTGTGGTTCGCAGCTACGTCAGCCAGGGCCGGCAGCGGATCGATGATACCGGCGTTTGTCGTGCCCGCCGTCCCCACCACCAGGAATGGCGCGAAGTTGTTTTCCGTATCGTGCACGATGGCCTTGTGCAGCGCCTCCGGCCTCATCCGCAGTTGGGCATCAATTTCGATATGCCGCAAGCAATCCATTCCCAACCCGCACAGCCGTGCCGCCTTCAGGAAGGAGTGGTGACTTTCAGAAGAGCAGTAAAAAACAGGCTGAGCGTCTAGCGAGCGAAGTCCCTTTGTGGCAAAGTCTGGGAAGCGATTCGTGAGCGCCGCCAGGATCGCGGTGTGATTGGCTTCCATTCCGCCGGATGCAAAGACCCCATCCACCGCGCTGGGCGAATAACCGAAACGCGAGCCGATCGCGCGCACCAGGTGCTGCTCTACTTCCGCCGCAAAGGGGCTATGGCTCCAAGCGGCGAGTTGCGGATTGAACCCCGCCACCAGTGCGTCGGCAACAATCCCCATCGTAGTGGGCGCCGGATTGAACAGCCCGAAGTAGCGCGGATGCGGCGTGTGTACCTGGTAATCCTTCAACCCGTTCGCCGCGAGTTGCAACGCTTCTACCGCATCCACTGGATGCAGGAAATCGCAGGGGGCGAGCATGGCGCGGATTTTCTCCGGATTGAGTTCCGGAGTCACCGGCCATGTCTCTACCGCCGTGCTGTAGTTCTCCAGGATGCGGCCAAGCTCATCCCAGATTGCCTTTCTATCGTCCTCTTTTAACCTGAGCATTTCCTATTTTCGTATCGCCAGGATAGACCCGCCTGGATCGAGCGTCACTCGCGTCGGCATCTGTTTCAGATCGAGCTGAAACGGCACGGGTTCGCTGGATGTTTTCACCCATCGCGTAGTCGACTGTTTACCCGGTAGCTGCACCTCCACTGGAATGTACGCGCTGAAATCGTCGTCCACGTCAGTCTGCGTCACGGTGCCCCGGACCTTGACGGCGGGCGGCCGGCCGGTGGTGGCGTATTCCATCTTCAGCGTGGGCACCCCGGTTCCGTAGACCCACTGCTCGAAGAAATTTTCGAGTTTTGGATCACTGGATTTCGGCGGAACGAATTCGGCAGCCAGTGCGCGGAATTGTTCGGTCGAAACCGCCTGATAGCGATAGCGGCGGGCCAACTCCGAGAGCATCTTCAGGAACCGGTCGTCCCCCAGACGCCCTCGCAACATGTGAATGATCCACGATCCCTTCTCATACGTGATGGCCCGCCATGCGTTGGGCGTCTGGGAAGAGTTGAGCCGCAGTCCCCATATGATCGGTCCCGCGGATTCAAGCGTTCGTCCGCCGGAATCCTTCTGAAGCAAGTGCGCTTTATATTCCGCCAGGACGTCTTCTACCGGCTTGCGTCCCTTTTTCTTTTCGAGGAATAGAAGCGCCGAATAATTCGCCAACGACTCCATCAGCCAGTCGTCCTGGTAGTTCCCCGATGTCACCATGTTGCCCCACCATTGATGCGCGGCCTCATGTGCGTGCAGCAACTCCGAGTAAAACATCTGCAGCGCGGGTTTGTGCTGAGCCACCGCGCGCTCCCCGGCACTCAGATAGCTGAGAGTGGAGAGATAGAGCAGTCCCGAAAATCCTTGACCGAAATTGCCGGGAATGGGCGACACGGTCAGGGTCTTCAAGGGAGGCGGCCCAAAGCTGGCGGACATGAACTCCATTGCCGCCGCAATCTCACTGGCCAGTTCCTGCAGTCTCGCAGTGGGATTCGGGGGCGCCGGGCCCATGCCGCCGAGTGTTTGCACATCAACGGGTCTGCGTCCGGACCGCAACCAAGGCTGCGGGATCACGATGAGATCCTGCTGCTTCGGCTGCAATGCCGATTCCGCTTTCCGGTTGGCGTAGACCTCCACCGTTGTGCCCGCGCGCGTGACACTCGCCTTTTCGTACTGGCCAAGATTAAAGCCAGCGAAGCGAATGGGTGACGAAATCTTGCGCTTGGTGATGCGCCAGTCGCCATCGGATTCCTCGTCGACGAAATCGCCGGTGGTGATCAGGTTCAGCGCCTTTGGATAGCGGAAGCTCAGCTCATAGCGGGCAAATCCATTGCCGCGATTGGGATACCAGTTGCCTCGCGAACCAACGAAGTAAACTCCATTGCCGGCGGATGAGATCACATCGCCTTCGTGCGTAAACTCGATTTGATGGGGCTTGCCCGCCTCCAGCGGGTGCGGGCTGACGACCAGGAATATCTCATTGTCGCTGCCGCGGATCGCATTTGCGCGCAGCGAATCGCGCACGAAAACCTCAGCCGCCTCTCCGTCCACCTTTGCTCCGGTGACCGTCATACTCCGTGAAATATCGAAAGCGATCGCGGGGCTGATCGTCTTGCCGGGTAGCAAGGTCATTCGCGTCACCGCATTCATGTGCAAATTCGGTTGAAGCGTGGCTTCGATCTGGATATCGGTCACAGGCAGATCTTCTGAATAGAGAGCGCGGCCCTGAGTGCGCCAGGGCCGCGCCAGGAAACTTGTCCAGACGTCGAAAAAGTCGCGATTATCCCGCCGCGCCAGTTGCCCGACGGTGATCTGTTCGCGGGCTCTGGGTTCATAGATCAGGTCGAAGTTCTGGAGGAGTTTACCGCTCACTGTGGCGTAAAAGAAGCCCTGCCGGTTGCGTTCCGTGGAGAGATGATCCTGAACCAGCCGGATGGCCAGACTGTCGGAGAGATTTTTCACGACGGACTGCCATTTCTCGGTCAGCAACAGACCCATCTCCTGCGCCTTCTTCGGCGCGCCGGCCTCGATTTGCGCTAGTAGCTGTTCGCCTGTGCCGTCGCTGAACAGAAATACTGCTGCGTTGATATGCTCGTCGAGATTGGGCGATCCGGTGAAAGAGGCCAGCGACAATCGTTCACTGCGGTGAGGGGGGAAGAGAATCACCTCCGCATCGCCGCCATCCACATCGGCCGTAAAAACCGCGGACATGCGTTGGCCGTCAATGGGCTTACCGAAGATAAGATATCCGTCGGTGAGGTAGAAGCGGATATCTTCCTTGTTAAAAACAAGGTCACGGACGCGGTAGCATTCCTTTGCGTCCAGCCCGCTATTCACAATTGCCTTCGCGGCGGCGGCCGCACTGCCGCCCTCGCCGGCAGCAGCGAATGCCGCGGATGCCGCCAGAATCAGAACTGCGAATCGGATCACAATCTCAGTCTAGCGCCATGGAAGAAACCACTTCCGGCGCGGGGCTGGTTCGGGGTTTGCCTCGATTGGAATCAATTCTCCATTCAAGGCCGCCAGCGGATTGGTGGAGAACAATGCTACTGCGCGCTTTTCTCCGAACCGTTTCGATACATACCGGAATGCTTCGTCCATTGTGGGCGGGCGGTGCTTGTTATCGTGCCCGTCGCTGGCGATAAAGTGAACCAGACCTTCCCGCAGCAAGGTCTCTGAGAAATTCTTCGCCTTGGTTCCAAATCGCCCAAAGAGGGATTGCCCGGTTACTTGCATGTAGCAGCCCATGGAGATCCAGTGCCGGATCATTTCGAGCCGTTGCCGTAACAGCGGGTTGCGCTCAGGATGGGTAATCACCAGTAGCATCCCGGCATCCTGAAGGCGACGGAAATCCGGCTCAGTACTTTTGAAAACCATCATGTCGGACAGTTCTACCAATAGATAACGTTTGTGGTTGATGGTGTACTTGGCAGGATTCGCCAGCGCATCAATCACGTTGTCGAATGTAAGGTGGAAATCGCAGCCGGAGTGAATGCGGATCGCGGACGTGGTGGTGGCCTTTAACTCAACAAGGCGCTGGCGCACTAGTTCGGGCTGAAATTCGTATTCGATATCGGCGTGCGGCGTCGCGACAATGTCGGTGGTACCAGCCGCAGCCGCAACGTCCAACATCGCTAGACTAACTTCCAGCGTCTTCGCGCCATCATCCATTCCATGCAGGAGGTGGCAGTGGATATCGATCACGGGATATCGATCGCGTCTCAAATAAACATTTCGTCGTCTTGCGTCGCCTGGGCAACACTGGGCCGCCCGCCGCGCATGAAAACAGACACCGCGGTCCGGACGCCGGTAGCAACGCCCTGCACCTCGCGAATGGGTTTCATGATGCCGTTGTGAACGGCTGCGACCGAATCATGCACACGGGTGACGGTGTCGTCCACTACCATTTCGGCGCGTTCTAACTGCACCAGCGCGCGGCTGCTTGCGTCGGTGATCACCGAGTCCAGCTTGACCAATTGGGCTTTCCCAATATCCATCATCTGATTTGCTTTATCGGTGATCTCAACGAATTTCCCGGTTAATTCCGTGACGCTATGCCGGCTCTGCTCGAGCGTTAGTTCCGCCTTCGCCAGGATAGACTTTGCCTGCGGCATGATCGAGGCAGACTGCTCCTGAATGGCCTTGCTGGATTTGTAGATCCCAAATAGCAGAGCCGCTTGAATACACAGCGCTACAGCCGCGATGCTTACAAATCCCGTCATGATGTACAGCAAGAATTCCTGGTTCATTTTGTTTGTACCGGCCCTTCCAGCGTTAGTTAGATTGCTTCCGGGCCGCGCGCTTCGGCCGGACTCGAAACCGATTCCCGATACGCTTGCTTACCTGCGTCCACGGCAGCGGCCAACTGTTCTTTCTGGGTCTTAATGGCGACCTTGCCCTTTTCCACCAGCTCTTCCGCGGTGCCGCGCAACTCTTCCGACCGGCGCTTCACGTAATCGCCGCCTTCGAGTGCCTTTGAACGAATTTGGCCCCTGGTATCTTCTCCGGACTGTGGCGCGAAAACGATTCCAACGGCCACACCAATCCCCAGACCAAGCATGAAATACGACAGACCTTTGCTATCATCCATTTGCTTACCCTCCTATGCCTTTAAATTTCGACTTCACGATTTCAGAATACCAGCAGAATCAAATCCAGTTAAAGGGGTCGGCCGCTGCCCCTGCTGTTCCTAATGGACACGTGCTAAACTCTGGCCAATGAATAAGCGTCCGCCACGTCTGTTAGACGCAGAAGGGCTTTGGGGTTTCGCATTAAAAGTGTTGGGGATGCGAGCGCTCACCGTTTCTGAACTTCGGGAGAAGCTACGCAAGCGGGCACAGGAACCATTGGACGTAGATGGGGTGATGGCCAAGCTAAAGGAATACGGCTATCTGAACGACGATAAGTTCGCCGAATCCTTCGCCACCGCGCGCCGCGAGAACCAGGGATTTGGGAAGCGGCGCGTGTTGCAGGATTTAAAGCAGCGCCGGGTGGCTCCGAAGATTGCCGAGCAAGCCGTAGCGCAGACGTTCCTGGGTGTGGATGAAACGGTAATGATCGAACAGTTTCTGGCCCGGAAATTTCGCGGCAAGAAACTCAACGAGTACTTACAGGTGCCGAAGAATCTGGCGGCCGCATTCCGCAGGTTGCAATACGCTGGCTTCGGCGCCGGG
>JANYCV010000111.1 GCA_025360145.1 Acidobacteriaceae bacterium | reverse complement strand
GCCGGCCTTGCGCCCGTAGTCGAGATAAAGCATGGAAGCCACCGCATCCACCCGCAGCCCGTCAATGTGGTACATCTTCAGCCAGAACAGCGCGTTTGAAATCAGGAACGTCCGGACTTCGTTCCGGCCGAAATTGAAGATCAGCGTGCCCCAGTCCCGGTGCTCGCCAAGCCGCGGGTCTTCGTGCTCATAGAGCGCCGTTCCATCGAAATACGCCAGCCCATGCGCGTCCTTCGGAAAGTGCGCGGGCACCCAATCCACCAGCACGCCGATGCCGGCCCGATGGCAGCAATCCACCAGGTACATGAAGTCCTGCGGCGTTCCGAAGCGCGACGTGGGCGCATAGTAACCGGTGACCTGATAGCCCCACGATCCGGAAAATGGATGCTCCATGATGGGGAGTAGCTCGATGTGCGTGTAGCCCATCCGCTTGATGTACTCTACCAGTGTGACCGCCATTTCCTTGTAGGAAAGACTCTCGCCGTTCGGTTTTCTCATCCACGATTCGAGGTGGACCTCATACACCGACACCGGCTCCTTCAGCACCGATTTTCCGGCGCGCGTCGTCATCCAATCCGAGTCCGCCCATTCATACGTGGACAGGTCGCACACCACCGACGCCGATTTCGGCGCCACCTCAGAAGCAAAGCCATAAGGATCGGCCTTCAACTGCTTGTATCCCTCAAATCGCGACTGCACGTAATACTTGTAAGTCGATCCAGGTGTCAGCCCCGGTATGAAAATCTCCCAGGCTCCGCCGGTCCGCGCGCGCATGGGATACCGGCGCGTGTCCCAGTTGTTGAAATCGCCCGCCACCGACACGACAATTGCATTCGGCGCCCACACCGCGAACCGCACGCCGGCCACGCCGTTTAACGTAACCAGGTGCGCGCCCATCGTGTTGTAGCTCTCATAGTGGGTTCCCTCGCCGTGAAGGTAGAGATCGAAATCGGTCAGCAGGGGAGGGAAGCGATACGGATCTTCGATTTCCCTTGCCGGGCCTTCTCCGGTCTGAATGCGCAGCCGGTATTCGCTTGGCTCGGAGGGAAACGACGCCGTATAGAAGCCTTGCGAATGCTTTCTGGTCATCGGATAGGCCACGCCTCGCCAGATTACTTCGACCGCCGCCGCCTCCGGCAGGAAGGCGCGAATCTCCCACGAATCCCCTTCCACCGCGTGCGGACCGAGAATACGGAAAGCGTCGCCGTGATAGCCGCCAACGATCGCGTCAATTTCATGGGGAGCTTTCACTGTTTCAAGAGGCATTGCCGCTATTATGTCAGCAATGCACAAATTCATTCAGGCGCTGCCCAAGGCCGAGTTGCATTTGCATCTCGAAGGCTCCATGGAACCTGAGACGTTGGTGGAGATCGACCCCGCGCTCTCTCTCGGCGAAGCGCAGCGGATGTACCGCTACGCGGACTTCGCCGGCTTTCTCGCGAGCTACGTCTGGGCAGTGCGGAAGTTGACCGAACCCAAGCATTACGCGCTGATCGCCCGGCGGCTGCTGGAGCGCCTGCACCAGCAAAACGTGCTCTATGCGGAGATCACGCTTTCCGCCGGAGTGATCCTGTGGAGACAGCAAAACCTGGCGGAAATCTATCAGGCCCTGCGGGAAGAAGCGGCGAAATCCCCCGTGCAGGTCTATTGGGTGTTCGATTCCGTCCGTCAGTTTGGAGTGGAGCTGGCGCAGACCGTTGCCGAGCGGGCGGTGGAGTACGCGGGCGACGGCGTGGTGGCCTTCGGCATTGGCGGGGACGAGGAGAAAGGCCCGGCGAAGTGGTTCCACGAAGTGTTCGCCTTCACGAAAAGAAATGGTCTTCGCGCCGTCCCGCACGCGGGCGAAACGGTAGGGCCGCAATCGGTGTGGGATGCGCTCGATCTCGGCGCGGACCGCATCGGCCACGGCATCGCGGCCGCACAGGACGAAGCACTGATGCGCCACCTGCGCAACGCGAACATCCCGCTGGAGATCTGCATTTCGAGCAACGTGTGTACGGGCGTAGTGCCATCGCTGCGCGATCACCCGGTACGCCGCTTATACGATGCCGGTGTGCCCATCGTTCTGAACAGCGACGATCCGCCCATGTTCCAGACCACGCTAAACGGCGAATACGAAATCGCCGCCCGCCACTTCGGCTTCACTGAAAACGAACTGCGCGGACTGGCGGCAAACAGCTTCCGCTATGCCTTCCGCTACCGGCAGTATCCCGTCCCATCGAACCTCTGACAAGGCGGGGCAGACGCGGGACAAGGTGCTACAGCCGAACAAACCACTTCTTCCGGTACATCGCATATGCAATCGCATAGAAGAACGCGACGTTCGCAAGCGCATACAGCAGCGAAGCATTCTCAGGCGACGCCAGCGGCGCAAACACGTTTTGGTAAATCGGAGCCTGCAGTTTCATCAGCCCAAGCACCTTCGCCATCAGGCTGGAGAGCGCAAATACCACAATCGCATTCATCCCGTAGATCGAAAGCGGCTTCCCCCACTTCTGCCGCTTCCGCACGTCGATCACCCAGTAACAACTCGCGAAGACCACCATCGCCATGCCCGCCATAAATACGGAGAACGAACTGGTCCACAGCTTCTTGTTGATCGGCATCCACGTCGAAAGCATCAGCCCTGCAAACAACAGCATGTTGCCCAAAAAGAACATCGACGACGCCTTCTCTTCCATGGTCCGTTTGGACTGCAATAGCTGCCCGGCCAGCGTGCCGGACAGCACCGTCGCGATTGCCGGCAGTGTGCTGACGATTCCCTCCGGATCCCAAGTCTTCGACTGCACCCACATGTGACCCTGCAACGCCAGCCCGTCCACGTACTGCGCAAAATTTCCCTGCTGTTCCAAAATCCCGGCTCCGTAGCCCGGTACCGGATACAGTTTCATCAACAGCCAATATCCGCTGAGCAATGCAACGATCCACGCGATGCGTCCGCGTGATTTTGTGAATAAAAAGACGCTCGCCGCAATCGAATAACAGACGGCGATGCGCGGCAGCACTCCAGGAATGCGGAACGTTGCGAAGTGGAAGTAAGGAAATAGATTGAGGAACCAGCCCAGTGCCAGGATCAGCAGCGAACGCCGCACGATGTGCAGCAGCAAGCCCGCACGGCCGTCGCCCCGGGCGATTCGCTTGGCAAACGAGAGGGTAATGGACACGCCGATAATCCACAGGAAGAATGGAAACACCAGATCGGTGAACGTCCATCCGTGCCATTCCGCGTGCTCGAATGGCGCATGGATGTGGTCCCATGTTCCAGGATTGTTCACCAGGATCATGGCCGCGATGGTGCCGCCGCGGAAGACGTCAAGCGACAGAATACGATTTGCAGCCGGAGTGGTTTGCGATGGGGCGCTCAAGCGTCTCAGCATACCATCGCAGGCAGAGATAATGGGGTATAGATGAGCGAATACGACGCGATCCTGGTGGTCTCCTTCGGGGGGCCGGAGAAGCCGGAAGATGTAATTCCATTCCTCGAGAACGTGCTGCGGGGAAAGAATGTTCCGCGAGAGCGAATGATGGCCGTCGCCGAACACTACTACCACTTCGGCGGCAAGAGCCCGATCAACGATCAGAACCGCGCACTCATCGCCGGATTGGAGAATCTGCTCGCCGCCGAAGGCCCGCATCTGCCCATCTACTGGGGCAATCGGAACTGGCATCCCATGCTGGCCGATACATTGCGCCAGATGCGCGCCGATGGTATCCGCCGCGCCATCGCGTTCTTCACCTCGGCGTACAGTTCGTATTCAGGCTGCCGGCAGTATCGCGAGAACATCATCGCCGCGCGGGCAGAAACCGGCGAAGGCGCGCCGGAAGTGGATAAACTCCGCGTCTTCTATAATCACCCCGGTTTCGTTGGGCCGGCAACGGAAAATGTGAAAGCCGCACTCGCGAAGCTTCCCGCGGATCGACGCTCCACCGCGCACATCGCCTTCACCGCCCACAGCATCCCCACGGCCATGGCCGATACCTCCCATTACGTCAAGCAGCTTGAAGAAGCCTGCCGTCTGGTGGCCTCCGCGGCGGGCATCTCCGATTTCAAGCTCGTATACCAGAGCCGCAGCGGCCCGCCAACGCAAAGCTGGCTCGATCCGGACATCGGCGACCACCTTCGCGCCTTGCACGCCACCGGGCACGCCAGCGTCGTTATTTCTCCCATCGGTTTCATCTCGGACCATCTCGAAGTCCTCTACGATCTGGACACCGAGGCAGCGGCCGTTAGCGCTGAACTGGGAATTCATATGGAACGTGCCGCAACCGTCGGCACGCATCCGGACTTCCTCCGCATGATCCGAGAATTGATTCTCGAAAGAATCGACAGCGCAACGCCCCGTCTCGCTCTCGGCATGTTCGGCCCGTCGCACGACGTGTGCCCCATCGATTGCTGTCCGGGAATGAGACGGCCATGAAGCGAATGGAACAATCACAATTCGCAATGCTGGGCATGTGCTTGACTCAGATAATTAGTACAGCAGCAGCCGAGGTAGGGCGGGCCCCCTGGCCGGCGCGGGACGCCCTCGTCCCGCTGCTGGAAGCGGGACGAAAGCCCAATGCGCCAGCCACACGAAACGCTGCCAGACCGTACCCACTTGAGTAAAGCACATACCCAGTTTCGCAATAACTGCCAATCGCACGTCTTCAGTCGGGATGTAGTAGGTGCGAGGTTGGCTGGTTTCGAGCAGACGCACGCTGCGCGTGCTCTCCGCAATTACGATACCGCCCGGCGGGCGTCTCGCCGAAAAAGCAGCCCTTCGCGACCGCCTGACCTTCTATGCCACCAAAGCCGGCGGACACAAAAGCCGGTGCGGTGGATCACGCCGGACATCGCCGGACCGTTTAAGGGAGCGCCTGGAACTCTGGGGTGGCAACCGTTCGCTTAGCCCACCGTTCCAGGGTCGAGCGCAATAGAGCCATGCTGACCGGTTTGCTGATGTAGTCGTCCATCCCGGCGGAGATGCATCGCTCCCTGTCTCCGGCCATTGCATTGGCGGTCATTGCAATGATCGGTATCTCGCGTATCGCGCTGTCCAGCTTGCGAATGGCGGCCGTCGCCTCAAACCCGTCCATCTCGGGCATCTGCACATCCATCAACACCAGATCGTAGTGACCGCGCTGCAGCGCCTCCAGCGCCAATCGTCCGTTTCCAACCACATCCGCCGCGAAGCCGGATTTTTCCAGGATCCGCACCGCAATGCGCTGGTTAATCTCATTGTCTTCGGCTACCAGGACCCGCGTCCGGGTGGCGAATGCCGGCTTCTCCCGATTCGGCAGCGGGATTTCAGGTTCCATCGCCGGCTGCCCGGCCATCGCGCGAAGCGGCACGGTAAACCAGAACGTGCTCCCCTTACCAGCCTCGGTCTCAACACCGATTTCGCCTCCCATCAGTTCCACTAACTGACGGGATATGGCAAGACCAAGTCCGCTTCCGCCATGTTTTCTTGTAGACGAACTATCGGTCTGCGAGAACCGGTGGAATAATCGCGCACACTGCTCCCGCGAAATTCCAATTCCCGTGTCCGCTACCGCCACCCGGATCGAAATGCCGCCGGAAGATAATCCAACCTCCCGCACCGTGACACTAACTCCGCCCTCTTCGGTAAACTTCACCGCATTTCCCACCAGATTGGTGATCACCTGCCTGATTCGTACGGGATCTCCGAAAACCGATAGCGGAATGCCCGCCGACAGCTCGCACGATAGCGCCAGCCCTTTCGTCCTGGCCATAATGGCGAGAAGGGAAACAGACTCTTCCGCCATCGCCTTCAAATCGAAGGCGACGCAATCGAGTTCCAACTTGCCCGCTTCAATCCGCGAGAGATCCAGAATATCGTTGATGACCACCAGCAGGGAACTGGCCGACTGCTGAACCGCTTCGGCATATTCCGCCTGTTCCGCGTTTAACCCGGTAGTCAGCAGCAGGCCGATCATTCCGACAATTCCATTCATCGGCGTGCGGATCTCGTGGCTCATGTTGGCGAGGAAACGGCTCTTCAACTCCGTCGATTCCCGCGCCGCAACCAAAGCGGTCTGCAGTGCGTGATTCTTCTGTTTCAACTCTCGCCCATAGCGTTGGATCTCGTTCTCCACACGTTTCCGCTCGGTCACATCCCGTTGAAGGGCAATACAATGGCTGAAGTTCCCATTTCCGTCGATGACCGGCACCACGTCGATTTCGTTCCAGAACGGAGTTCCGTCCTTGCGATAGTTCAACAACTCAACCTGGATTGGCTTGCCTTGCTTGACCGCCGCCCGCATCATTTCGATCGGCTTGCTATCCGTCAGCGGGCCTTTCAGAATGCCGACGCTTCTCCCCTTAACCTCATCCAGCGTGTAACCCGTCACCCGCGTAAACGATTCATTGACGTACAAAATTCGCGGCCCAGTCTCATCCACCGCCGAGTCGGTAATGATCACGCCTTCGTTAGCATTCACCACCACCGACTCCAGCAGCCGCAGCCTCTCTTCGGTTTGCTTCCGTTCCGTCACGTCGGTGGAGGTGCCAATATAGCCTTCGAACTCTCCACTGCCCGAGAACCGTGGGACACCGCTACTGATGATCCACCGGTATTGTCCATCGAATCGCCGGAGGCGGAATTCCATCTGTATTGGACCTTCGTCCATGGCGCGTACGCTCGGTTGATTCATCAGTCGCGCGATATCTTCCGGATGGATGGAATTCTGCCAACCGTCTCCTAACGCCTGTTCGAACGTATCGCCCGTCAGGTTCAACCACTGCTTGTTTACGTAGATGAGCTTACCGTTGCGCCCCGTCCTCCAGAGCATCACTGGGACGGTGTTGGCCATCTCCTCAAACTGCCGCTTGCTCTCCGCCAGCTCAGCCTCTGCCCGTACACGGCCTGATACGTCGAGAAGCGCTGAACGAATACCAATAGCATTACCTTGTTCATCGAAAAGCAGGTTTTCGTGAATCTCCAACGTGAGTTGGTTTTCCCCGCGGCCGATGTAGTCCCGTTGAAAGGGAACCAGCGGCGCACGTTGTCCAAGTTTCGCGAGTACCGCCTTCCTGCTCTCTCCCTGTGCCGCCGGCGCCACCAATTCCCACACCGGCTGGCCCACTAACTGTTCGGGTTCATATCCAAGCAGGTCACACTCCGCCCGATTCACCCGCCGGATAATACCCTTCGCGTCGATGTCATGATAAGCAATTGCCGTCTCGTCAAACAGGCGATGAAAATATTCGTCGTAGTCCCCGGCGCGAGCATTTCCCGCCCGCGAGGCCCTTCTTCCCATCGCGTACGACGCTACGCATAGACAGGCAAGCGACACAAAACCAATGGCGGCGTAAATGACCCAAACGGATGCAAGCATAGAAACAGCACGGCTTGTCTGCTTCAGCCACGCTATCTGTACTCATCGGACGAAAACGGGCGATTTTGAACCAACCTACCGCTTTCGGCCTATCAGGATTAGCGACTGGCCCAGCGGCAGCTCCATTCCCGCCCCAATCCACGCCGCCTCCACTGCCAGCGGGAAGTGCAGCGCGGCGTCCAGCCACCCGGCCACCGGCTCCACTCCGCTCGCCGCAGGCCTGTTCATCAGCGGTTCCCATACGCGGAATTTTAGCAGCGATACCGGAAGCAGCAGGCTGTTGGCGTAGGTGCAGCGCAGCACCTCAACCCCGGACTCTTCCACGCTCCGCACCAATCGCGCGCGCGTGAAACGCTGCTTTTCCCCGGCGAACATCGAATGCCGGCTGCGAAGCACGTCCAGCGCCGAAACCCGGATGGCGAAGATTCCCTTCGGCGCCAGTGTTCGCACCAGCTCCCGCAACGCCTCCATCTCCGATCCCAACGGAAAATGGACCAGCACATCCATGGAGATCGCCAGATCGAACGCGCCATCGACAAACGGAAGCCGGCTGATGTCCGCCTGCGCCAGCCTCGGAATCCCCATGCCGCGCCCGTAGCTAAGCCCTTCCCATCCCAGATCCACCGGATAGAGCCGCCAACCGTACCGTTCCGCCAGCACCTTCGAAAGATAACCGGTGCCGCAGCCGCCTTCGAGGACGCGCGAAAACTTCCGCTCCCGCGCCAACGGATCCAATAGCCGGAACAAAATCCGCTTCATCCCCCGATACCACCAAAGAGTCTCCTCCGCCTTGGCGATATTGGCGAATTCCGCCGGATTCATGACGCGCCGGAGTGCTTGTTTCCGATCTCAATCAGCCTTCGTGCTTCCGCTTCCAGCGCGGGGACGAATGCAAGGCAGTCGCCCCCGTAAATACTGACGCCGCCATCGAAATTGCGAAACCGAGCGCCGGCCTCCTCCATAATCACTTTCAGCGGCGCAAGGTCCCAGGCCTTGGCGGTGTTCTCAATCCAGAAATCCGCTTGGCCCGCCGCCAGCATCATCGCATCCAGGCATCCGCCCATGCTGCGCACCGCCCAGAAACGGGCCATCCACTCCATCAGGCCCGGCGCAAAATTCCGCGTCGCCATGCCGTTCAAGCCGTTGATACACAGCACCGCCTCCGACGCCGTCTTCACACCGGAAATTCCAATCCGCGTATCGTTGCGGAAAGCCCCTTGTCCGCGAATAGCGAAAAA
>JANYCV010000108.1 GCA_025360145.1 Acidobacteriaceae bacterium | reverse complement strand
GATTCGGCTCGAAGTAAACCGGAAGGTGCCGGATGTCTTTGATCGCTGCCGGCAGTACGGCATTCATTAGGGTGAGAATTAGAAAAGTTCGTAATAGCACAGTTCGCATACAGTCCTAGCTTGATAATTCCGGTACGGTGTTTCGGATGATCAAGGGTTTGACTGCGTAACTCAGCAAACGGTTTCCATTAAATGTTACTTCCGCTACAAGTCCGCGTTCCGTTCCAGCCGGCTCGGACTGATCGAAGATCAAATTGCCCAGCGAATAGAAAATGACGCCTCCATTGTACTTCTCAACCGGTTGCACTACATGGGGATGATGGCCCACAACCACCGCTGCACCGCCATCGACTGCCGCTCGGGCGAAGGCAGTCTGCCGGGAGTTCTGTCTGGTCTGATATTCGACGCCAGCGTGCATGGAGACGATGGCAACGTCGGCCCGCTGTTTCAGACTGCTGAGATCTTCCCGCAGCCGGTCGATGTCCATGACGGCGACGCGGTCGTCATCGTCCGGGTAGTTCCCGTTACGTTGATCGTAGGTATACGCAAGGAAGCCGAAGCGCGTGCCGTTGCGCTCAATCACAGCACCAGCGTGCGCCAGCTCCTCCGTCAGGCCGGTCCCAGCCGCGGCAATCCCATTGTCTTCCAGTAACTGAAGCGTGAACTCAACGCCCTTGTCCCCGCAGTCGCGCGCGTGATTGTTGGCGGTAGACACTACATCGATTCCGGCCAGCCGCAAGCCCTCCAGCATGTTCGGAGAGGCCCCGAAGATCATGCCTTTATCGAACGGCCGCTTGCGTTCGGTGAAAGGCGACTCCAGATTGACGAAGGCGATGTCGGCGGCCTCGAATACCGGCGCGATCCGCCGGAACGGCCAGCTCGGATCGTTCCGCTGATGGGCATTTCTGCTCACGTATCGCGACAGCATCACATCCCCGCCGAAGACCAGCCGGGTGTTTACGGGCGGCGCCGCGGGAAGAGGGGATGGACCGGAAGCAGCCTCCACCCGCGGCCGCGACCCGCACCCGGCCAACGGGGCGAGCAGCGCCAGAAACTCCCGTCTGCCAACTAGTCCAAGTGCCGGGCGGCTGCCTGATCGAGGAACCATGTCACCTTTCGCCCGTGGTGCGAAATCATTTGTGCCGGAAACTGTTTCGGGTCATAAGGTTTGAGGAAGACGTCCCGCAGCACTTCAGCTTTGTCTCCTCCGGCCGCCAGGAACACGGAGTGCCTTGCCGCCAGCAACGCGCCTGGCAGCAGTGTGATTCGCCATTGCCGGATTTTCTCCACGAACACCGCCGCCGCAATGCCGTCCCGATTGTCGATCAGCGGTTCGCCCGGGAATAAGCTGGCCGTGTGCGCATCGGGTCCGGTTCCAAAGTGCGCGACGTCGAAATGCGGCAACTCGTCTTCATCCAACTCAAAGAACTCGGTGATCTCCTGCGCGTAGCGCTTGGCTGCCTTCTCCGGCGGTAGCTCGGAAGCGATCCGGTGTACGTTCTTATGCGGTATGCGGGCTGGCACGATCAGGTTCTCATCCGCTAGTTTGTAATTACTTTGCGGATCGGTGGGTGCGACGGCACGCTCATCTACCCAGAAGAGGTGAACGTGGCTCCAATCGAACCTGGCTGCGGCCAGGTGAGCAAAGAGCAGCTTCGGCGTTGTCCCGCCCGAAAGCGCAAGGGTCGCTTCACCTTCGCCTGATAGTGCCGTTTCCAGCAAAGCGAGAATATGCCGCGAGCAGGCCTGCGCTGCCTCGTCCGCAGTTGGGTAAGCGGTCCAATGCGCGCTCATGTCTTTTCCCGCCATGTCTTTTCCCGGATGGAGTTCGCCAGGCTTAACACCGCTTCAAAGATGGGATCGTGGCTCATGATCGACAATTCCTCCCGCAACAGATCGCACTCTCTCATTTCCGGAAACACGACTCTCTGCCTGATGCCATTCACTCGCGTCTCCTCCGATGACTCATCCATCATCTCTACCGCCGCCTCGAAACCTGGACCGAGAAAAGTCACTCCGGCGATCGCGGCGAACGACGGGCCCGTACCACGGCTGAGTTTTACGTCAGTTCCCAGAATATGCTTGAACCAAGCCGCCAGATAATAGGCTGCGACAGGTTCGGTCTCGCCGGCATAGCGAACCTCGATCTCGTCGAGTGCTGCCGCCCCCTGCAAGTGCGAAGGATTCTCGAAAATCTGCGCAATGCATTCGCGCCAGCGCGTCAGCCGGCTCCAGGTGAGATCCGCCTTCCGGCAGCCCGCCTGGGGCAGGGAAGCGAGATACATCAGCGCTTCCAGGCCCGCCGATCCGGAATCGATCACCAGTTTCCCGGCAAGCGGAAGCAATGCCTGAAACTGCGGGGTCTGCGAGAGCTGGAAGTTGCGGCAGTACAAAACCACCGGCAGATCGGGAACAATCAGACCGCGAATCACGCCGGGGACATCGCGCAAACTCCCCAGCGACGATGAGATCTCAATTTGTTCGCAGCAGATCTGTTGATTGCGGCCAAACGGCATCCAACACTGCGCCAACACTCTCGCGTCCAGAGACGGCTCGTCACTCTGGCTAACTCTCACCACGATCGCCCTGCTGGGATGATCGTGCATGATCGCGGCAATCGTCTCGCCAACCGAGAATGCATCCTGCGATTCGTCCACCGTGACGATGAACGTCATCGCGCACGCCCGCAGCACGCCATTCTCTTCCTGCTTCCCCAGGTCGGCCCAAAGGCTACCCAGATCCTTGAGAATCTTTTCCGGTTGAACTGAAGCCGCCCTGGCTGTCGTCATAACTATGGTGTTCTCCATACATGCCCGCGCCTTGCCAGCATCTCTTCAGATGCCTTAGGGCCCCAGGTGCCCGCCGCATAGTTCGGAAAATCGACGTGATTCGTTTCGCGGTAATCGAGGATCGGTTGCACGGCCGCCCAGCTTGCTTCCACCATATCCTGTCTTGTATAAAGCGTGGCGTCGCCCACCATTGCATCCACCAGCAATGTTTCATACGCCGAAGGAGAACGCGATCCGAAACTGGTGCCGTAATTAAAGTCCATGGACACCGGCCGCAAGTGCATTCCTTCGCCGGGATCCTTTGAAAGGAAGCGAAGCGAGATCCCCTCTTCCGGCTGAATGCGGAGGATCAGTAAGTTCGGACGTGACCCGGGCGTCGAGTCCGCGCCGTTTCTGTCGAACGGAGAATGCGGCGCCGCATTGAACTGAATCGCAATGTCCGTCACGCGCTTCGGAAGGCGCTTCCCGCTTCGTATGTAGAACGGAACATCGGCCCATCGCCAGTTGTCGATGAATACCGTGACCGCCGAATAAGTGTCGGTCTGTGAATCGGCGCTTACCCCTTCTTCCTGCCGGAATCCCGGCACGTCTTTATTCCCGATGCTCGCCGGACCATACTGCCCGGCAACACTGAACAGCGGAACCTCTTCCGGTTTGATGCGGCGAATGGACCGCAGCACTTTTGCGCGCTCATCGCGAACCAGGTCGGACTCAAACACGGCAGGCGGTTCCATCGCAATAGTCGACATCACCTGCAACAAATGGTTTTGTATCATATCGCGCAAAGCGCCGGCTTCCTGATAATACGAACCCCTGCCTTCCACGCCGATGGACTCCGCGGCGGTGATCTGAATGTGATTGATGTACCGCCTGTTCCAAAGCGGCTCAAAAATTCCGTTTCCAAAACGAAAGGCGAGGACATTTTGTACCGTCTCTTTGCCTAGATAATGATCGATTCGGTATATCTGGGGCTCGGAAAAGACCTCGTGGAGTTTGTTGTTTAACGATCGAGCGGTGGCCAGATCATGGCCGAACGGTTTTTCGACCACGATTCTGCGCCAGCCAGACCCTTGCGCCAGTTTTGCGCGGCCGATGCCGTTGATTGCCGCTTCGTAGTGGCTCGGTTGGGTGGAGACATAAAACAGAACGTTCCCTTCCGTCTTGCGCGTCTGTTCGATCTCTTCCAGCTTCTTACCCAGCAGATTGAAACACTCCGGATCGTTAAGATCGCCCGCATAGTAGGAAAGGCTCTTTGAGAAATCGTCCCATAGGCCCTCATCAATGGGAGTGTTGTCGACGAACTCGTTCAGAGCCTCGCGCATCTTTGCGCGAAACTGTTCGTCCGTCATTGGGGTGCGGGAGTTTCCGATTACGGCGAACCCCGGCGGAATGCGGCGGTCATAGGCAAGCCGGTATAGCGCCGGAATCAGTTTGCGCTTGGTAAGGTCGCCGTTTGCTCCGAAGATAACGATGGCGCAGGGTGGAACGCGGCGTTCAAATCGGAGTGGGTCCTGGAACGGATTCGCGGCAGGCATGTCCTTCAAAGTAGCACGCCCGATCGTAGTAAGATCCAGTCATGCAAGAACACGGGAAGAGAAAGGTTCTCGCAGTACTGGATGACCTGTTTTTTAGAGTAAAGATTGAAGCTGCCGCTAAGCAGGAAGGGCTCGCGGTAGATTTCGTGCAAACGGAGAAGGATGTTTTTGCGAAAGCTTCCGGACACCCGCTGCTGATCATCATCGATCTGAATTGTCTGAGCGTACAGCCGTTAGGTTTGATTGCCTCGCTGAAGTCAAGCGATGGGACGAAGGGGATCAGTCTACTGGCTTATGTATCGCACGTGCAGGAGGAGTTGAAACGAAAAGCGCTGGATATGGGATGCGATCGAGTGGTGGCTCGGTCCGCGTTCTCACAAAATCTTCCACAGATTTTGAAGCAGCATGCCGAATCGGCTTCACCGGCTGATCCGGCATGCTTGTAGCGAATTATGCGAAGTTAAGCGTACGGAGTTTCTTGAACTTCGCCAGGCTGATGAGGCCGGTGGCGCACAACAGGATGGTTCCCACTTCCGGCGTGGCACCGCCCCCGCCGCCCCCGCCCCCGGATGCGGTTGCGGTGGAGAAATTATCCAACTCCGGGCGGCCATTTATAGGAACGTACACATCGATGAAATTGATCGGCGTGTCGCTGGTCATACCGAAGAACGCCGCCGTTGGGAACGCGAACGTAGGCGCCAGGCAAGCCGTTGAACAGGCGACGCCATTGATCTTTATGGAATAGTTGCCAGTAATGCCGTTTCCCAACATCAGGTCTGTGCCCCAGGCCGTGACCGCGGTTGCAAATGACATATGCAAGTGCGCCAGCGCTCCCTGATACACTTCGCCCCTAAGAATCGCCCCGCCGGTGCCCCAGTTGTAGTACGGCGAACCGGTACCGAAGGTAGAAACAGTTAAACCATAAAGCGCCGAGGTGTTGTCATAGCCTGTAAACGTCACGCCGTCAAGAGTGATCCCAGTGCCTGCATTCAGATTCAAGTTGCCATCCGGCCCTGGCGGAGTATAGCCCGCAACCGCCGTATCAAACGTTGTGGTGGTAACTCCCGAAACGGCTGCCAGCCACGAGGAACGCGTGGAGTACTCCACTGTGGTCGCATTGAGAGGAGTCGCGGCTGCCGCGAGTCCGAGGATAACGAAATAATTCAAAAGCATTTTGCGTGTCTTCATGGATTCTGCCCTCTGAGATTTCTCACAAGGAGGCGCGCCTCTCCGCACTGGAGATGTCACTCCAGGTGAGGCATTCGCCGCCTACGATCAATATCGCTGTGGTTTCAAAGGTTAAGTGCGGAGGATAGGGAATGCTCTCGGTCCGATTACCCCTAGGTAAAAATCCGAGTTCAATGACTAAGCGAAGCTTGTATTTTCCGTTGGTACTCAGCGGCCTTCGCCAGCACCGCTGCCGAATCGATAGTCGCGCTTTTGCGATTACGAAGAACCAACTTCCCGTTGATGATGACGTGCCGCACATCGGAACTCTTCAACGCATACACCAACGCCGAATAGACGTTATACAGCGGCACCGCGTGTGGTTCGCCGAGACTCACGGTAATCAGGTCAGCGCGTTTTCCCGCTTCGAGCGAACCGATCTCGTGCTCCATCCCAATCGCCCGCGCGCCTTGAATGGTAGCCATCTCCACCGCCTGCCGTGCATTGAGAGCTTCCGGATCTCCCGTCGTCACCTTCTGTAGTTTGGCGGCAAGATCCATCTCTTCAAACAGGTCCACATCGTTATTGCTGCCCGCAACGCCATCGGTGCCAAGGCCAACCGCGACGCCGGCGCGCAGATACTTCATCAACGGAGCAACGCCGCTGGCGAGCTTCATATTGCTGGAAGGGCAGTGCGCAACACCCACGTTGCGCCGCTTCAGTATTGCAATATTGGCGTCGCTCACCCACACCCCATGCGCGGCGATGGTCCGGCCATTCAACGCGCCGATGGATTCCAACAACTGCGTAGGCGTCATCTGGCGCTTCGCCATCAGGTCGTCGTTCTCTTTCTTCGTTTCAGAAAGGTGGATCACGAATGGAACCTTGTAGCGGTTGGCCAACTCCCGCGCCGCCTTCAATGTCTCATCCGAGTTGGTATACACCGCGTGTGGAGCCACCGCCGGCACAATCAGCGGATCGTTCTGAAAGCGGCGGATGAATAGTTCGGTCCGCTTCAACTCATCGGCCGGCGTCTTCGCATCGGGGACGGGAAATCCGATCACAGTCTGACCCAGCACGCCCCGCATTCCTGCGGCCTTGGTTTCTTCCGCGACGATTTCTTCGAAGTAATACATGTCGACGTAGGTGGTGGTTCCGGAGAGCAGCATTTCCAGGCAGGCCAGGCGCGTGCCCCAACGGACGAACTCCCCCGTAACGTTCTTGGCTTCCGCCGGGAAGATGAACTTCGTGAGCCAATCCTGCAAACGCAAATCGTCGGCAATGCCGCGGAACAGGGACATCGGCGCGTGCGTGTGCGTATTGATCAGGCCCGGAGCGATGAGCGAAGCCGGTTCGTCGATACGATTCTTCGCCTGGTATTTCCTGTCGATATCAGCCCTGGTTCCGGCCTCGACAATGCGTTCGCCTCGAATGGCCACAGCGCCGTTCTCAATCACGCGGTGCTGTGCGTCCATGGTCACCACGTACCGCGCGCTGACGATTGTATCGACGGGTTCAGCGGCTGCCAGCAGTGCGAACGCGAGAAAGCTAGTCAAGAAACGATGCATCGAAGGGTCTCGGGAAAAGGTCTTTGAGTTGGAATGTTTCGGTCTTGTGCTGCAGGTTGACCAGCGTGAGTTCTGCATTGCCGCAAAACTCCCAGAGGATCTGGCGGCAGGCTCCGCACGGCGGCGTCAGCGTGGCGGTATCGGCGGCCACCGCAATACGCTTGAACTTCCGCGCGCCTTCCGAGATCGCTTTGAAAACGGCAACGCGTTCGGCGCAAAGAGTCAGCCCGTAGGTGGCGTTCTCAATGTTGCAGCCGGTGTGGATGCGGCCGGATTCATCTTCGATGGCCGCGCCGACGCGGAAATTGGAGTACGGCGCGTGAGCGTTGTTGCGGGCGTCGAGGGCGGCTTGCAGCAGCGGGTCCATCTATTCGAGAGATTTGTAGAGATCGGGAAGAGAGACGGAGATGTCCGGATCGCTTGTCGATAGGATGCCGTCCTTCGCTTCGTGGCAACCGTCGGGTCCATAAATGTCGGCTTTGCGCGTACTGGGGTCGATGACCCAAACGTATTTCACGCCGAAGCTTTGATAGTCCGCAATCTTTTCCCGCATCGCGCTGTAGCGATCGTCCTTCGAGAGGATTTCGATGCAAAGAAACGGAGGCTCAACGAAGATTGCGGTCGACGGACGTTTGCCGAGCACAACGCAAATGTCAGGAATTCGAAAGCGAGTTGGACGAACCTGTACACGCTGCTCGGGGAAAACATGAAAGCCGAGCTTTTTCCTTAGGCCACACAAAAAAACAGCTAACTCCATTTGAAGTTCACTGTGTTCCCGTTCGCCCAAGTTGCGCTCCAGTACTTCCCCATCCACGTAATCGCGGTCGGGGTCGTAGCTCGTGTTGAGGTACTCTTCCACCGATACCAGTGTTCCGGTTGCCATAACCATAGAATACTGCTTTTATTCAAGCGAGCGGTAGAGTTCGGGAAGCGATACTGAGATGTCCGGATCGTTTGTCGA
>JANYCV010000082.1 GCA_025360145.1 Acidobacteriaceae bacterium | reverse complement strand
ACCGCCGAATCAACTCCATCTGCCACAAGCGATCCTGCGCGGTGACGAAGCCCTGCAGAAACAGCGCGTCCTCTATGCTGCCCGCTACAATATGTGGGACGCCAAGCGAGTCGCGGGTGATGCTGGCGCCGGCGCCGATCGGCGCATGAATTTCGCCCGTCGTCGTTGGAAGAACGCGATAGACCACCCAGTAGACAGTTGCCAGAGCGGCCACCAGAGCAACGGCTACCAGCAAGTTAATATATCTTAGGAGCCGATTGAGGGACACTTTTCGAATTGTACCGAACTTCGCCCGTTCGCCCTCCTAAATCCCGATGATCGAAGGTCACATTGGTTACCGCCTGCTGCTGCTTAGTCTGATCCTCGCGTTAAACGGGTTTTTCGCAGCAGCCGAAGTGTCGCTTCTTTCCGTGCGGCGGTCGAAGCTGCATCAGATGGCTGAATCCGGCATCGTCGGAGCGCAAGCCGCTCTCAGCCTGTTGCAGAACCCGGAGCGGCTGCTTTCCGTCACTCAGCTTGGCGTTACTCTTGCGAGTCTCGGTCTCGGCTGGGCCGGCGAAGATACATTGTTCCAGATGATTTCCGCGCTGTACGCGCCCATCGTAACCCCGGCCACCGCATCCATTCTGCATGGAGTCGGGTTCGGGCTCGCCTTTGCTCTGATGAGTTACGCGCATGTGGTCATCGGCGAGGTGGTTCCGAAGAATCTGGCGATTGAAAAGGCCGATCGGCTTGCCGTCCTGGTGGCTCCGGTGCTCTTGGTTTTCTACCGGGTTTCCGAACCCTTCGTCTTCATCATTGAGCGGACGTCCTCCGTGATCAGCAAGCTGTTAGGGCTCCGGGGTAAGACGCATGGCGGCGGGCACTCCGCCGAAGAGTTGAAGTTTATCGTCAGCACCAGCCGCGACCAAGGGCATCTCCACCATTTTGAAGAGGACGCCATTCAGCACCTGCTCGACTTACGAAATTACAGCGCTCGGGAGATCATGGTGCCGCGGAACGGCATTGTTTCCGTCTCCGCGGATGCGCCGCTTGACCAGGTGCTGAGGCTGCTGATCGACCATCAATATTCGCGCCTGCCCGTCTATGATAAGAAACCCGAAAACATCATCGGCGTGGTGCACTATAAGGATCTGATCCGGGTGTGGGAGGAACGCCGGGAGGCCCTTGAAAAACGCCGGCCCGTGACGCTGTTCCGCCTCCGCCCTCTGCTCCGCAAACTCTTGGTGGTGCCCGAAACAAAGCCGCTGAACCAGTTGGTGGATGAATTCCGGAAGACCCGCAATCACATGGCGATCGTCGTGGATGAGTTTGGAACCATCGGCGGAATGGTGACTCTGGAAGATGTTCTGGGGCAGGTGTTTGGCCCCTTCGGCGACGAACACGATGAGTCCCGGGAGGCACCCTCCACCGAGGCTCGCGTCCTCGACCTGGAAGCCAGCACCAGCATCCGCAATCTGGAAACGCACTACGGAATTGAGCTGCCCGGTGACGCCGGTTTCGAAACTTTGGCTGGTTTTTTGTTGTTCCAGCTCGGTGAAATTCCAAAGGCGGGCGACACGGTGGAACGAGATCAACGCCGATTCACTATCCTTGAGATGGACAGGAACCGCATAGCGCGCGTCCGCATTGAGAAGCTCACGGTGTAACTTATTTCCAATACGTGAATCTAATGATGTTGATATAGAATCCAAAAAGGAAGAGAGGAGAAACATGGCAAAATCGAAAAACGCGGCCGCGCTTACACCCGAGAAACTGAACGTAGGACTGGATGACGACAAACGCACCGGAATTGTGGACACCCTGAACGTTCTTCTGGCCGATGAATTTCTGTTGTACACAAAGACGCGAAACTATCACTGGAACGTGATGGGGCCGCGGTTCCACGATCTTCACCTGTTCTTCGAAAAGCAGTACGAGCAACTGGACGAACTTATGGACGACGTGGCGGAGAATGCCCGTCAATTTGGTGGTTTCGCCAGTGGAACCATGGCCGAATATGTGGAAACGTCGCGGCTGAAGGAGTCTCCCGGTAAGCACCCCGGCGAAGACGAGATGATTTCCGATCTGCTGGCGGACCACGAGACAATCATTCGTGCCCTCCGCAAGGACATCGAGAAGGCAGGCAAAAAGTATGACGCCGCGGACGCTGCGGATTTTCTCACCAGAGTACTGGAAGAGCACAACAAGATGGCGTGGATGCTGCGCGCCTGCCTCGCCCGTCCGTAAAGCTACCGGTCCGGGATCTCAGGCTGGAACGCGTATTTCTTAACGATCTGGCCCGCCGTTCCTGGCAGGAGTTCCCGAATCGTGCGCTGATTCGTTGGATGCCGCATGTCGGGCGCAAGCTCGGCAAGCGGTTCCAACACGAACCGCCGCGATGCAATCCCTGGATGCGGAATGGTGAGATGCGGCGTGTTCACAACCGCGCTTCCATGGAAAAGAATATCGATGTCAATTACTCTGGGCCCCTTCGCTACCAGGCGTTTGCGGCCCATTTTTCGTTCCACGTTCATCACTCTTCGCAACAGCCGGAGTGGGAATAGCGATGTCTCGGCCTCCAACACCATGTTCAAGAACCAAGGCTGCGAAATCAATTCCTGCGGGCTGGTTTCGTAGACGGAGGAAAGCCGTTTGATTCGCAGGTCGGCGTTGTGCAGATTGTCGATGGCGCTTTGCA
>JANYCV010000061.1 GCA_025360145.1 Acidobacteriaceae bacterium | reverse complement strand
TACTATTACGCCCACTATTCCCGGATCATCGAGAAAAAGTTAACCGCGGGCCCCTTCGCGAATACCTCAATGCTGTTCGCCTCTCCAAAGATCGTAATGGTGGGGGATGAGATCACGCCAGCCGAAATTATCGCTCAACTGCGGCGAAGCGCTTATGGCGAGACGCGCGGAAATCGTATGGGCTGGTATAACTTGCGAAACGACGCGGTGGAGATCTATCCCGGTGTCGACTCCTTCTTCCTTCAGGAAGACGGCGTCATCATGTTCAGCGGGAATAAGGTCTCAAAGATCATCTCACTGCAAGACAATACCGAGCGAACCCAATATCGCTTGGAACCGGAACTGATTACCAATCTGTTCGACCGGAATCGGGAAAAGCGGCGTCTGGTGCGATTCCCGGAAATTCCGAAAGTCCTGATCAACGCCGTGATTTCGGCCGAAGACAAGCGCTTCTTCCAGCATTCCGGGTTTGATCCAATCCGCATCATCCGATCCGCCTATGTGGATGTGAAGGAACAGCGGAATGCGCAGGGCGCCTCGACACTGACCATGCAGTTGGCGCGCCAGTTCTGGTTGACCGCGGACCGGACATGGAAACGAAAGTTTCCTGAGGTGATGATCACGCTACACCTGGAGCAGAAGCTATCGAAGGAGCAGATTTTCGAGTACTACGCCAATCAGATCGATTTGGGACGGCGCGGCAGCTTCGCCATTCGCGGCTTCGGGGAAGCGGCCCAAGCGTACTTCGGTAAGGATATCCGCCAATTGACTTTGGCGGAGGCGGCTACTTTGGCGGGCTTGATTCAGAGTCCCAGCGGCAAAAATCCCGTTCGTTGGCCGGATCGGGCTAAGACACGCCGGAATCTGGTGTTGCGAATGATGCGCGACAACGGCTACGTAACGGACCGCGAATATGCTCAGGCAAGTTCAGAACCGATGGTGGTTGCCCGCGGCGGATCGGAGTCGTCGGATGCGCCGTACTTCGTGGATCTGGTGAACGACACCCTGCAGGATCAATTCCAGGAGCACGACTTCCAGACGAGTTCCTACCGCGTGTACACCTCGCTGGACATGAACCTGCAGCGAGACGCATCCGAGGCCGTGCGCGCCGGGATGAAGGAGGTGGACGAGCTGATCCGCCGCCGTACGAAAAAGGGTGCAAAGGCAATTCCCGTGCCGCAGGTAGCACTGGTGGCTATAGACCCCCAGACCGGCGAGATCAAGGCACTGATCGGCGGCCGCGACTACGGGGTCAGCCAGCTCAATCGCGCGTTGGCGAAACGACAGCCGGGTTCGGTATTCAAGCCCTTCGTCTACGCGGCGGCCTTGAACACAGCACTTTCCGGCGCCACTAACGTCCTGACAACGGCAAGCACCGTAGTAGACGAACCAACCACATTTTTCTTCGACGGCAAACCGTATTCCCCAAGCAATTTCGAGCACGAGCTGCACGGCACTGTGACGTTACGGCAAGCCATCGCCAAGTCGATGAATATCCCCACAGTGAAGTTTGCCGAGGAGGCCGGTTATCGCACGGTGGTGGATCTGGCACGGAAAGCCGGCTTGAACATGGAGATCCGGGCGACGCCTGCCGTGGCGCTGGGCGCCTACGAGGTTACGCCGATAGAGATTGCCGGAGCCTACACCATGTACGCGGACAAAGGCGTTGTGGTGAAGCCGAATTGGGTCCAGTTGATCCGCAGCCAGAAGGGCTCCACCGTTTTCGAATCGAAGCCGGATCGCCATGCGGTTCTCGATCCCAGGGTGAACTATCTGATGGTCGATCTGCTTCAGGAAGTTTTGCGCAGTGGAACCGGTGCAGGGGTTCGATCGCGCGGCTTCGCACTGCCCGCCGGAGGAAAAACCGGCACCTCGCACGACGGGTGGTTCGCCGGATTCACATCGAAACTGGTATGCGTGGTTTGGGTTGGATACGACGACAACCATGAATTGAACATCGAGGGAGCAAAGTCCGCGCTGCCCATCTGGACCGAGTTCATGAAGCGCGCGCATCAACATCGCGAGTACCGTAATGTCACTGGCTGGGATGCTCCCGACGGAATTGTCAGTGTGGATATCGATCCCGCATCCGGCCAGTTGGCAACGCCGGCCTGCCCCAGCATGCGGCCGGAATACTTCATCTCCGGGACCCAACCTGTGCAGCTTTGCCATCTGCACAGCACTGGCGCTACGCAGGTCGCCGGCTGGGACACGTCCGCGCCGAAACAGGCATCCGGTACCGAGGCAGCGGTAAGCGGCGTTGGTGCTCCAAATGGTGCTCCAACGCAATACCGCCGCTCGCAGACAATCGAGATAAAGCCGCAGGATAGCCAGCAAACTCAGCCCGTCCCGCAGGAACAGCGGAAAGAGAAGAAGGGCTTCTTCGGACGCATCAAAGACATTTTCAAATAGGCGGCATGCGCAAACCGATCATCACGTTAACCACCGATTTTGGAACCGGCGATCATTTCGCCGCGGTAATGAAGGGTGTGATTTTCGGTATCTGTCCGAATGCCACGCTGGTGGATATCAGTCACGATATTCAGCCGTTTGAGATTACCGAAGGTGCCTTCGTGATCTCGCAGGCATACCGCTTTTTCCCCAAAAAGACGATCCATGTAGTGGTGGTGGACCCCGGTGTCGGCACAGCCCGCCGTCCTCTTTTAATGGAAGCGGGCGGGCAGTATTTCATTGGCCCCGATAACGGTGTTTTCTCAATGGTGTTCACACGCGAGAAACACAAAGTTCGCGAGATCACTTCCGAATTGTTCTTTTTGAAACCGGTAAGTCCAACCTTTCATGGCCGGGATATATTCGCGCCCGCCGCCGCCCATCTGGCGAATGGAGTAACGCCCGCGCAGTTCGGGAGACCGGTGATCGACTATCTGCGAATGAACTTGGAACATCCGCCCCGCACCGGAAAGCGCACGTGGACAGGCCTGATCCTGAAAATCGACCGCTTCGGCAACTTGATTACAAATCTGCACAGTGACGAGTTTCCGGACATTCAACTGCGGGCGTTTGAGATGCAAGTCGGAGTGCTGAAGATTAGCAAAATCGCCCGGACTTTCGCCGATGCCGGTCTCGGGGAAGTATTTATCATCGTAGGAAGTTCCGGCTATCTGGAAGTGGTGGCAAATCAGGCATCGGCGGCCCGCCTGCTTGGTTGCGGCACCGGAGCGCCGGTCGAGCTATCCATCTACTGATGCCTGAACTGCCCGAAGTGGAGGCCGTTTGCAAAAAGCTGCGAAAAGAGGCTGTCGGGGGCGTCATCGCAGAGGCGTTCGTCCTTCGTCCCGGCTCGGTGAAACCGCAGTATCCCGCCGATCTGGACAATGCCGTAGCCAAAACAATCCTAAAACTTGAGCGCCGTGGCAAGAATATCCTGCTGCATCTCTCCGGTGGATTGGCTCTTCGAGTGCATCTCCGGATGACGGGCAATCTGTTTATTATTCCCGATGCCCGGTTTCATTCAGCGCAAGTACGGGTCTACTTCCGTTTCCGCGACGGCCGCGGACTGGTATTTGAGGACACCCGGGCCTTGGGCCGCGTCACCATCCACGAAGAGACCGCGCTTGACGGCCTGATGGAAAAGATCGGAATCGAGCCGTTGTCGAAGGGTTTCACCGCCGCAAAGCTTCAATCGATGGCGAAGAAGTCGCGCAAGCCAGCGAAGATTTTTCTGATGGACCAGCAGCACATTGCGGGAATCGGAAACATGTACGCCGCTGAGGCGCTCTTCCGTGCCCACATCAACCCGAAGCAACCGATTCAGGCCGTCACAAAGAGAAAGATCGAAGCCCTGCACAAGGCCATCCTCGATGTTCTTCGCAAGGCGATGAAGGATGCGGTGCGGTCCTATAGCAAACCCGGTTCGTACCAGCAGATGGACTTCGCCGTGTACTGCCGCAAAGCTAAGCCGTGCAATGTGTGCAAGCAGGCAATAGCGCGCATCGTACAGGGCGGCCGGTCTACGTATTACTGTCCAGCCTGCCAACGTTGAGTTAGCGGAACCATTGCAGAAGTACGTCCGCATTCCGGCCTCGTTCAAACATCGGTGCGCCCAGGCTGGACCAGGCGCAGAAGCCGCCTCGACAGTGGCGGACAGGCATGACGCGTCACTCCCTCTGACGAACGATTCCCAAAAGCATTTGTACGCCGAAGTTTTTCACGGCAACTGCGGGGTAGAATGAATAACATTTTAAAACCGGGAGCCCAATGTTCGTTCCTCTCACACCGATTCGTTTTCTCAATCGCGCCGTGGATCTTTTCGGCGCCAAGACCGGCATCGTGTCCGGCGAACTGCAGTTCACATACGCGCAGTTTGGAAACCGTGCCGAACGCCTGGCATCCGCGCTAAGGAAGGCCGGGCTGCGATCTGGCGACCGCGTCGCCTACCTCAGCTTCAATAACCATCAATTGCTGGAAGGCTACTACGGCGTAGTGATGGCGCATGGTGTGGTGATGCCGCTGAACGTTCGCCTGTCAACCGTCGAGTTCATCAACATTCTGAACCATTCCGGAGCGCGCTATCTGCTCTACGAAACCGAGTTCGCCGAGTTGGTGGAAAAGCTGCGGCCGGAGTGTAAGGCGATTGAGCAATTCATCACGCTCGACGATGCCTACGAATCGTTCCTGAACACCGGCGTGGCCGAACGGCCCGATGCGTTCCAGTTCGACGAAAACTCGGTGGCTGAGCTGTTCTATACCAGCGGCAGCACGGGCACTCCGAAAGGCGTGATGCTCACCCATCGCACGCTCTACCTGCATGCACTCGCGGTGGGGGGCCTATACACGGAGCCCGAAACCATGGTGGATCTCCACACCATCCCGCTGTTTCATGCGAACGGCTGGGGACATCCACAGTCGTCAACCATGCTTGGCGTCAAGCAGGTGATGGTGAGACGATTCGAGCCCGCGTCCGTGTTGCAATTGATTGAAGAGCATCGGGCAACCGACATGGGCCTGGTACCGACGATGGTAAACGCGCTGCTGAATTCGCCCGACCTGGGCAAGTACGATCATTCGAGTCTGCGGAACGTCATGCTGGGCGGTGCCGCTGCCACTCCGGAACTTGTGGCCAGAGTGCAGGTGGCACTGGGATGCAAATGCGTGGCTGGCTATGGTTTGACCGAAACTGCGCCGGTGATCACGAATGGACGGCTGAAGAGCACGGTCCTCCACCAGCCGGAGAGCGAACATCTGCGGCGACAGGCGATGGCCGGTTGGGCGCTGCCAAACGTGGAGATCCGTGTGGTGGACCACGATCTGAACGATGT
>JANYCV010000007.1 GCA_025360145.1 Acidobacteriaceae bacterium | reverse complement strand
GAACGGCGATTGAGTTGACAGACAAGATGCTGGACCGCTTTCGCGATCCCGAAGACGGCGGTTTTTTCAGTACTTCAGAGGGCGACGAGAGCCTGGTGATGCGAATGAAGGAGGACTACGATGGAGCCGAGCCGTCCGGCAATTCGATCGCAGCTTTGAATCTGTTGCGGCTGTCCCGGATTACCGGCAACGAGCAGTATCGCCAGGAGGCGGAGCGCACTTTGAATGCATTCGGGACACGGCTGAAAACTGCGCCCACGGGTGTTCCGCAGATGATGGTCGCAGCGCAATACAGCATGTCCGCGCCGAAGCAGATTGTGTTGGTTGGCGATGAGCCGGGTCTATTCCTGGCTGAGATCCATAAGCGATTCCTGCCGGATTACACGGTGATTGTGGCTGGCGGCGACGAGACTGGGGCATTTCTGCCGGCGGTCCGGGAGATGACCGCGATCAATGGCAAAACCACCGCGTACGTTTGTGAAAACTTCGCCTGCCAATTGCCTACGGCGAGCGTAGAGAAACTAATCGAGTTGCTACAATGAAGCTCACACTATGACCAATGCCGATGATGTTCAAGAGAGAGCAGCAGCCACCACGCTGCAGGGAAATCCAATGACGTTGTTGGGTCCGGAATTGAAGGTGGGAGACAAGGCGCCGGACTTCGAAGCAATCAATTCGAGTCTGCAGCCGGTGGATCTGGCGAAGACCGGAAACACGGTCCGCGTCTTCAGCGTGATTCCTTCGCTGGATACTCCAGTCTGCGATGCGCAGACCAAACGCTTCAATGAAGAAGCGTCGGGCCTGCCGGGAGTGGAATTTTACACGATCAGCATGGACCTTCCGTTTGCGCAGAAGCGCTGGTGCGGAGCGTTCGGCGTCGACAATGTGAAGATGCTGTCCGACCACCGGTCCGGGTCGTTTGGCAGTCACTACGGCACGCTGATTAAGGAATTGAGGATCGAAAGCCGCGCCATTTTTGTCGTCGACAAAGAAGGCGTCATTCAGCATGCCGAGTATGTGAAGGAAGTGGCCGATCATCCGGACTACGAGTCGGCCTTGAAGAAAGCGAAAGAACTGTTGTAGATAAAACAGCGCCGGCGGCCTCAGCCCCGGCGCTGTTCCTAAAGCACGTTCCTAAACCACCAGCTTCCACGGCTTTCGTTCTTCTCTTGCCAGGAACTTCCGCGCCTCTGCCTGCTTGGTAGTCCACTTCTGCTGATCGAAATCGATGCGCAGCTTACTGCGAAGCGCCACGTTGCCCAGCAGACATGTTGTTGTGGACCGCTGGCACTTCTCGATGTCGCTGATGGGTTTCTCGCGGGTCTTCACGCATTCTAGAAAATTCGCCCAATGCGCCATGTTGGAATTATTGGACGATTTCACTTCCACCGGTTCCACGCCGCGCGACTCCGAGACTACCTTGTAACCCGACCGGTCGACATACAACGTGGCCTTGTCGCCACAGAAGAGAATGCCGCCGCTCTTGTCGAACATCGATTGCGCATTGCCGTATCGGTTCTCATACGTGGCCAGGAAGCCCGGGTACTCATAGGTCACCTGCAACGTATCCGGCGTCTCGCGATTGTCTTTCAAGCGGAACTTCTCGCCTAGCGCGGTAATCGACGACGGCATCTTCTCATCGAACGCCATCTGCACGATATCCAGCCAGTGCACGCCCCAATCGGTCATCATGCCGCCCGCGTAGTCCCAGAACCAGCGAAAACTGGAGAAGTATTTGTCTTCCGGATCCACGCCGAATCGATTCGCATTGAAGGCGCGTTTGGGCGCGGGGCCCAGCCACATATCCCAGTCGAGCGTGGGTGGCGGCTCTCCATCAGCCGGGTTGCCAAGACCTTCGACGGGTGAGTTGCCATAGTTCCAGGTGCGCACAAACGTAACGTCGCCCAGTTCGCCGCTCTTCACAATCTCGACCGCCTTCTGGAAGTGAACGCCCGACCGCTGCATGGTGCCGGCCTGCACCACGCGTTTGTACTTGCGGGCGGCCTCCACCATTTTCTTGCCTTCCTCTACCGTCACGCAGATGGGCTTTTCCACGTAAACGTCTTTGCCCGCCTTACACGCCTCCACGGTCATGTACGGATGCCAGTGATCCGGCGTCGCGATACATACCACGTCCACCGATTTGTCCGCCAGGATCTCGCGGAAATCCTTCACCGGCTTGGCGGTGTCCTTGGTCATTTTCACGGCCATATCCAGATTGCGCTGGAAGATGTCGCACACCGCGGAAACCTGCAAATTCTCCTGCCGCATGGCGATGCTAAGATTGGCGCGGCCCATCTTGCCCATGCCGATAAATGCGGCATTCACCTTGTCGTTCGCGCCCCTGACCCTTCCGGTGAATAGCGAAGTAGTCAGGGCCGCGGCGCCTGCGGCTTTGAAAAAATCTCTGCGATCGGTTTCCATGAATTATCCTTTGACAACGACGTTCACAAGCCTGTCCGGCACAACAACGATTTTCACAATCTGCTTCCCGGCCAGGAACGGAAGCATTTTATCATTACCGAGTGCGAGTCTTTCCAGCTCCTCTTTCGCCGTCAGGAATGGAACCGTCACTTTGCTGCGCACTTTTCCGTTCACCTGCAGCACAACTTCCGCGCCTTCTTCGCGGGCCAGATCTTCATTGAACGCCGGCCACGGCTGCTTGAA
>JANYCV010000637.1 GCA_025360145.1 Acidobacteriaceae bacterium | reverse complement strand
GATCCAGACACTCCGCTTGCCCCTGACTTTGCCAGTTACGCCCATGAGGAAGACGCTCATGCTTTTGCAGCCATTAAGACAGGCCCGTAAACCCGTCACCCTATCTATTGACTAAATATCATAATGCACTGAGAGAGACACGTGAATGCAAACATCAAGAATAGTTTCCAATCTTATTGCCATCGCTCTGTGAGGTTTCGGCAGTTAACCGGCCAACCGGGGTAAACAAGCGTGCCCCGTCGGGAAGCGATATTCTTTTCCAGTCGGACTTTTTTCGGAGGTGAGGGCTCCATCTTCGGACCACGATCTTGGCAGAGTCGGCCCGGAGCAGAGCCCCCGTGGTTACGATTCTGTTTATCTCATTTTCGGCAGCGCAGAACAACCTCGAAGCCGAGTGGGCCGAGGCGGGTGGAGGACCGATCCTTCGGCAATGCCCTATTTGTATCCGCGATTCGATCATCGGCCATGGCCGTAGAAGGAAACAGGCACACGACGAAGATCATGATTGGATTGGGATTCGCCGGGGCGTCTGTAATCTCTGCGGAAAAACGTTCACTTTCTTGCCGCCGTTCTCTCTGCCTTACAGCCACTACAGCCTGATCGCTCGCAGCCAGGCGCTACGGCGCTATTTCGTGGAACGTTGTGGCTGGGAAGCATCGGCTCCCACTGTTAAGGACCCGCAACGTGTAGCCGACCCCGCCACTCTGCGCCGATGGTTCCAAGGTCTGGATTGCTCTCGACCGGAATTTTCATTTTTACGCCCCGTCATGCATGCCGTTGGCAGGTCACTGCAAGCCGGCGAGAGTCTGGGACGTGGCATGCAATGGGGTTGGCGAACCCTTTTTCCTTGCTTGAATCGACTCTGGCCGCTACGGCTCTGAGAAGAAACTGGACCGCCCACCATCCTCGCCTGGGAATGCCGAGGTTATTTCCTTACGCTTGACCGTGGAAGGAAAAATCGCGTCATGAGTGAGGATTTGGAACGGCTAAAACAACGCCTTCCGCTGCTGGAGTATTTGCAGCGGCACAACTGGATCCCTCATCGCGCTGGTGCAGCGCAAGAGTTCGTAGGACTCTGTCCCTTGCACCGGGAATCTCGCCCTTCGTTTTACGTGAACGCACGCAAGAATCTGTTCTATTGCCATGGTTGTGGGCGCGGCGGCGACCTGATCCGTTTCGTCGAGTTATCCCGGAATCTGTCCTTTGGCCAGAGTGTGGCATACCTTCAACGGGAAGTGATGACCGATTGCGATTTCCAGTTGTTGGAGTATGCCCATCGTTTCTACCAACTGCAATTGCACCGATATCCGGAAGCCGTCCGGTATCTGGAACAGCGCGGGCTGTGTGATCCCGGCTGCATCGAGGAATTGGGCATCGGTTATGCTCCGGGCGGAAACCTGCGACGCCATCTGGCCTCCCTTGGATGCTCGTTCGATCAACTCTGCAAAATCGGTTTGATCAATGAACAGGGCCGGGATGCCCTCTGCCGGCGCGTGACTTTTCCATGCCGTCAAAACGGCCAGATCGTAAATCTGTACGGACGCAGTATCGGCAATGCCTTCCCGCACCGCTTGCTACCTCGCTGCAAAGGAGGACTGGTGGCATGGGAAACGGTGAGTCATGGTTCCTCGGTAATCCTTGCGGAAGGGCTGTTCGACCTGGCCCTCCTCTGGCAAGCTGGTTTTCGCAACGCCACCAGTGCCGTCGGCACAAACCTGACGCCATTTCAGTTCCAACAACTCTGCGACCGGCGGGATCGTCTGGTCTACATCGTCTTTGATCAAGATGAGAATCAAGCCGGCCAACGCGCCGCGCGCCAACTGGAGCAGCGCCTGGCTGAGGTTGAAGTCCCTGCGCGAGTAGTTCAGTTACCCGTCGGGCATGACCCGAACAGCTACTTTGTCGCCGGCGCCTCCGCTGACGACTTTCTTGACTGCATGGAGAGGGCGCAATCGTTATGAAGCTGATCCTGGCCACTTTTTCTGCCGCTCAAACCGCCGCTTGTCCTTATCGTCTGCTCGATCCGCAAGGCCAGCCAATCGCTTGGGCCAACGATTTCCTCGACGCACAACATGCTCGTCAACTGTCTCCGCGCTCGCTCCGGGCCTACGCCTATGATCTGCTCCACTTCGCTCGCTGGTTTCACGGCCAGTCTCACCCGCTCGCTGACATTACCGAATCCACGCTGCTGGACTACGTCCGGCATCAACTCAGTCAGCAACCGCAACCCACGCCGCAAACCGTGAACCATCGCTTGACTGTGATTCGCTGTTTGTATCGCTTCCACACCGGCCAAGACATCCCAGGTGGCCGTTCTCATTTTCAACGGGTCTATACCTCACGCTGCCCTCTCGGTTATGGCCGCCCACATCGTGCCGTCGCCTTCGGTCTCCGGCTCAAAGAACCGCGGCGTGTCATCCAACCCCTTACCGCCGAACAAGTCACTCGTTTCTGGAATAGCTTCCATAACTTCCGGGACCTTGCGGTCGTGGGTTTGATGTTACTGGATGGGCTGCGTTCCTGCGAGATTCTGACTCTCCAACTCGAAGATCTGAAGTTGGCCGACGCTCAGCTGCGCGTTCTGGGCAAAGGCCGGAAACAGCGCAACCTGCCATTAACTGGCGACATCATGGAGGTTCTCCAAAACTACCTCCGCCTGGAAAGGCCCTTGACTAACTCGCCGTCTCTGTTCGTTTCGCTTAAGGGCCGCCGCCGGGGTCACCCAATGACGCCGGCAGGACTCCGCTCACTATTCCGGCATCATCGATTATGCAGCGAGGTCCCCGCCGCCAATCCACACCGGTTCCGTCACACATTCGGTGCAGACATGGTGCGGGCCGGCATCTCGCTGCCAGCACTCCAGCACCTCATGGGGCATTCCCAGATTCACACCACCCTGCTTTACGTCCAACTCGCTCCCCAGGACGTTTGGCGCGAATACGCGCGTGCCGTCGCCAATCGCGCGAAGCTGATCTCTCCACAAACGCCATGAGTCAATCCAGACAAAGCCTCGAAAAGATTTTCCACAAACAAGTCCAGAATCTCTCTTTGACCTTGCAGCCTTTCACGGTAGTGAAATACGAATATGTCGCGCGCTACTTTGTCGCCTATCTGCACGAACATTTTCCCGAGGTCCGCCGGCTTTCCCAACTCCGTCGCGACCCTCATATGCTGGGTTGGTTCCGCTGGCTGTGTGAGTTGCGTCCGGCGATCGGTAACCACACCCGCGAGCAACGGTTACTGTGTCTTCGCCGGCTGCTCGACGATCTGGCCTTCCAAGGACACCCGGTTCAACCCGGACTTATCCTTCGCGAAGACTTTCCCACGCGGCCGGAATACCTGCCGAGAGCACTATCGCCGGAAGACGATCAACGACTTCAGGAGGAATTGCGGCGAGCCGACACCCTCTATTCCAATGCTCTTCTTCTGACTCGGGCCACCGGAATCCGTATTGGTGAATGCATCCACCTGTCGGTTGATTGTCTTCGCCACGTCGGCACCGAACAATGGGCGCTGCACGTTCCACTCGGAAAACTTCACACGGAACGTCTGGTGCCTCTCGATTCGGAAGGACTGCGGCTGCTGGCACGTATTCAGGAGTTACGTGCTTTGGTTCCCCCTGCTCGCCTGGCAAAATCGGGAGCGTTCCTGCTGCCTCGCGTTGGTGGCAGGTTCGCCTTGTTTCAAACCTTGCGCGAAGCCCTGGCCGCTTTCGCCAAGCGCGCAGGGTGCGCTGACTCACTTCCTATATCGCCTCACCGTTTGCGTCATACCTGGGCATCCGAAATGATCCGCTGCGGGATTAGTCTGCCCAGTCTTAAGGAACTGATGGGGCACAAAGACATCCGCATGACCTTGCGCTACATAAAGGTCACCCAACCTGATTTGCAGCGCGAGTTCTATCGGGCACGCCACAATACAGCCCAGCCTTACAGCATCCCCTCGCTTTCCATTCCTACCGCTGCGGCTGATCTCCCGGGAATCCGCCAGGCACTCGCCGCTACGCGCCATCTACTGGAGATGTACCGCCGCCAGTTTTCCGACGACAAAACCAGCCGCCGATTACAGCGCCTCGATCGCCGGCTCTTGAATGTCGATCAACAGCTTCAGCACATCGCAACAGCTGAAAAATGAGGAAAGATTGGCCGGTCAATCGGCAGAGATGCATGACGTCTGACTGGCATAACTGGTAAGGTCGTTCTTCCGCCGGATTTATCCGGTGGTTGGAGGATGGCAAATGGCCAGAATTGCTAGTAATTTGACGATCGAAGAAGTACGAGGCCGCTTTGCACACTGGAGGCGGAACCGGCAGGGCAGGGACGCGATTCCCAAAGAACTATGGTCGGCCGCAATCGCGTTGGCCCGCCAGAATGGCGTGAACCGGACGGCGGTCGATCTACACCTGGATGCCGGCAAACTGAAACGATTGATGGTCGCAGCGGGAGCCGGTCCAATGAAATCTACGCCGGCGTCATTCGTAGAACTGATCGCACCACCGAGCGATCTCAGCAACTGCATGATCGAACTGGAGGGTCGGCGCGGCAAGATCCGAATACAGTTCAAAGGAAGCGGCACAGCGGAGTTGGCGGAACTGACCCGGAATTTTTGGGATCTGGCATCATGATTCAGATCACCCCCCAGTTCCGCATTCTGGTTGCGATTGAGCCGATAGACGCACGCAAGGGAATTGATTCCATCGCACAGCTTTGTCGGGAGAAACTGGCGGCTGATCCTTTCTCCGGCTGCCTGTTCATCTTCCGGAGCCGCCGCGGGACAGCCATAAAACTGTTGGCTTATGACGGTCAGGGGTTTTGGCTCGCCACCAAGCGATTGTCGAAGGGACGTTTCAAATGGTGGCCCACGGGCGGTGAACCCGCGCATACATTGCGGGCACACCAGGCGCAGTTACTTCTGGCGGCCGCCAATCCGGATGCTGAAGCGCCAGCGGTTTGGCGGCAGGTGAGCGCGTAAAAAATAAATACGTCA
>JANYCV010000601.1 GCA_025360145.1 Acidobacteriaceae bacterium | reverse complement strand
CTTCATGCCGGCGGTGTCGGGCAGGCGGTGAATCTTGTCGCGGTCGATTCCGGTCATGCAGGCAGCGGTGCCGAGCGTGAGAGCGGAAGCGGCTCCGGAAGTCACCATGGCCGCTTCACAGCCGATCAGGGATGCGATACGCTGCGCCACCGCGTCGTGCAACTCATCCAGCCTCACGTAGCGCGGCGCCGCGTACTGCAAAGCCTGCACTACCTCTGGCGGCATCAGGGACCCCGTCAACGCGGTGAACGGCTCGGAGGCGTTGATGAACGATCGCACTTTCAGTTCTTTGAAATAATCGCGAGTAGCTGGCGGAGCCGCCGCCTTGGCCCGCCAGAGCCAACTGCCGAAGAATGGCAAGGCGAGCTTTCCTTGCAGAAGCCGTCTACGAAGCATGGCAATTTCTCCTGGAAGCGACCATTCTATCCGAGCCGAGCCGGATGATGCGCGTGGGCAAACACGCCGAACATTGAAGTGGTACGGGAATCCACGCAGCCCACGCTTGACAGCTTACGAGCCTTGGCACATCGGGAACGGCCCAGCCGTATGCAGCGCGCTAAGGCCGCACGATAGTGCCGTCCAGGCGACGGTCGTTCCCGCGGCTGCCTCCGGGCGTTTTGTAGGGGAACTTGGCCGCTAACTTTTCGTCGATGTCGATCCCGAATCCCGGATTGTCGTTCGCATACATATAGCCGCCTACGATTTCGGGGGCGCCCGGGAAGACTTCCCGAACAGTTGGGGAGAAGAAGTTCTGCTCCTGGATGCCGAAGTTGGAGCAGGCGAGGTCGAGGTGCATGTTGACCGCATGCCCCACGGGCGAGACATTGCCCGGCCCATGCCATGCCGTGCGGACATTGAAGAACTCACAGCACATGGCAACCTTGCGAGCCATGTTGAGTCCACCCACGGCCGAGATGTGAATACGGATGAAATCGATCCAGCGGTTGGTCACCAGCGGCATCCACTCATGGCGGTTCACGAACAGTTCGCCCATGGCCAGAGGAGTGGTTGTCTGCTGGCGGATGGTCTGGAACCAGGCCACATCTTCGGGCGCCACAATGTCTTCGAGGAAGAACAGCCGATGCGGCTCCAGCGCCTTGGCTAACACCATCGCCTGAGTGGGCGGAATGCGCTCGTGGACATCGTGCACGAACTCCACGTCGAACCCGAGTTTCGCACGCAACTGATCGAACATCTTGATGGTGTTATTCACGTAAGGGGTGGGCTCAAATACGGGCGACTCCGCCACGCCCCGAGGCCTGAGCCGGCTCACGTCGGCGGATGTCTTGGCTGCGATGCCGTAACCGGAAAAGCCAGGCACGGCGAGTTGGACACGAACATGGCGATAGCCTTGCTCCTGCCACTTCTGGACCTGCTCAATGAGGCCGGGCATCTCGAGCGCCGCCGCATGCGCGTAGAGAGGAACCGCGGCCCGCACTTTGCCGCCCAGGAAGTTGTATACGGGCATGCCCGCGCGCTTGCCCATGATGTCCCAGAGGGCGCCATCCACGCCGCTAAGAGCGTTGTTCCCTTCGACGCCGCTGCGGAAATACGGCTGCAGGTAGGACGACTGCCAGATGTCTTCAATCTCGTCCACGTTGCGGCCGATCACGAACGGCTTGGCGTATTGCTCCAGAAGACTTGCTACCGCCAGCGGACGTTCCCGATGGGTAGCGCATCCCAGTCCGTAGAGGCCGGGCTCGCTGGTCATCAATTTTACGACCACCAGGTGGTCGGGGCCCGGCTGCGTGAGGATCACCTTCAGGTCGGTAATCTTTAATGCCGGCAGGCCCTTTCGCATGGCCGCCTGTGCGGCCTGCAAAGGCCCGGGCGCACTTACCATGGACGCGCCAAGCCCTGCGGCGGCGCCGCCAGTGAAGACTTTCAATGCCTTGCGTCGATTCATCTGTTATCTCCTAGAAGGAATACTTGAGTGCGATCTGCATCTCGCGATTGCTGGTGATGGTTGAGGTGATGCGGCCGAAAGTCGCGTCGCCTAGAGTAATGTTGGGAGCGTTGAATTGCGGCGTGTTGAGGAAGTTGAACGCTTCCCAACGGAATTGTAAGCGTTGCGATTCGCGAATGCGAAACTCCTTAAAGAGCGCGAAATCCCAGGTTTTCTGGCCTGGGCTGTCGATTAGACCGACGCCGGCATTGCCGTAGCCCTTACCAGTCGTGATTCCGTCTCCCGGGCATCCGGCGCATTTCGCGCGGACAAAAGCCGAAGTATCGAACCAGCGATTGAGTGTCCGTCCGTCCATCACGCGGTGGACAGCGGAGCCCGGCGCGATGTTCGGACGCGGAGAGCTGGCGCTGCCGGTGTTCATCGAGTCACCAGACTGATTGATTGTGAGCGGGAAACCGGAGGTCAACTGGACGATGCCGTTGACGGACCAGCCGCCCAGAACGAAGCGTTGAATGCCGGTGGATGCCCGGAAGAAGGGCAACTCCCAGACGTGGCTGAACACGAACCGGAATCGCTGGTCGAGCGCAAAGCGGCCGCGGCTGCCGTTGATATCGCGGGGGTCCTGCGGGACGTTGCTCGCGAAGGGGCCGCTTTCGTTTACGCTGTAGCCGACGGCCAGGCTCTTCTGATAGTTGAACGAGCCAACGAAGGTGTATCCGTGCGAGTAACGTTTTTCGGCTCGGACCTGCAGTGCGTTGTAAATGGAATTGTTGCCGCTATCCAGATAACGGAGGGTACTCAAAGGCCGGAGGACATTGGGGCTTAGCGAATCGGTGTAGAACTGGATCGGGCGGCGGGGTTGGATCGCGGCTGGCCCCGGATCCGGGTTGTTGAAATTGCTGACGCTCTGGTCCAAATGAGTGCCCTTGTTCCCGACATAGGCGACGCCAACTACCAGGTCGTCTCCAAAAGTGCGCTCGATTTCAGCAGTCCATTGCCAGATGTCGTTATTGAGAAACTTCGATCGGCCATTCGCCTGAATGTTGCCAAGCATCAGCAAAGCGGTCGGGGCTTGACCGGCGGCTGCGGGGAACGGTTTGTCGATGGTTGCCTGTGGATTCACACGGTCGTTCTGCAGCACGTTCGAACCGGAAAGCGGGGGTTGCAGATTGAGAATCTGGAAATTATTTATCTGATTCACGTTATAGTACTGACCACCTCCCATGCGCAAAACCATCTTGTCCAGAAACCGGTAGGCGATGCCGATACGGGGCATCAACTGCTTCCAATTGATGTCGTACAGATCTGGATTGCCGCCTGGATTCGGGATCAGTTGGGGAACAAACATACCATTAATTGTTTGGGCCTTGCCGGGCTCGAAGGAAACCGTTCGAATGCTCCCCTTGTTGTCCCGATCATAGACGTGGCCGAACAGGTCCCAACGGATGCCCAGGTTGATGGTGAGCTTCGAGTTCACTTTGAAGTCGTCGAGTGCATAGAATCCGATTCTGTTCTGGACCGTGTTGAGGTAGGGTTGGCCTTCGGCGGACTGAGAAGTATTTGGGAAACCCAGCATGAAGGCCGCAAACCCATCCGGTATACCCACGATGTTGTTGGTGAAAGTCAGCGCGCCACGCGGTACGTTGGCCCTGGCGCTTACCGCGTTATTGAAGCTATACAAGCCGCCAAACTTGAAATTGTGCCGGCCGCGATTCATCACCAGGTTGTCGCTAAACTCATGCACGGTGACGAGGTCCAGTTGTCCCGGCTCGCGCGGGTACGGCAAGCCGCTGAAGCCCGTTATCGAGATGATGGGCAACCCCTGTTCGTTGGCGGCGAGCACTCGATTGTTGTCGCCGGCGATGCGAAAATCGAGACCCAACGCCTGCTGCTTGAAGCCGGTACTGGTCAGGCGTCCGGCGAAATCGCTGTGCGTGCGGTTCAAACCGTAGCGCAGATCGTTCAGCACACTGGGCGTGATGATCTTGGTCCAGCCAAACGCGAAGTTCTGCGAGCGATTGGTGGTCAACGCCTCTGAAATCTTGATCAGTGGAACGATATCCGCGGTGGCCTGGACGATTACATAGCGGCCGAAAATCCGGTCGTTGGCGCCGAGGCGATGATCGATGCGTCCCAGATACTGGTTGCTGTCGATGCTGAGATTATCGGTTCCAAACAAATTAACGGGACTTCGATTCGCGCGCGCTTGCGCGTCGTTGGTGGGAAACGCCATGTAGCCTCCTTGCGGAAACAGGGCGTGATCCTTGGAGGTCAAAAGGTTGACCGACACCGGGTTCAACAGGCTGGCGGGAATGACGTTGTTGGGGAACGGCGCTGTCGAGCCGGGATATCGGATGGCGAGAGCCGTGGCCGGGTTAGGCGAGGCCGGGTACCAGCGGTTACCAGGCTGCAGCAGTTCCGAGAAATCGCCGGCACGCATGGCTTCCGTGGGGACGGAGGTCGAAGACGGGGTCGCGCGGCGTTCGCGCCGAGCTTCCCAGTTGAATAACCAGAAGGTTCGATCTTTCTTGATCGGACCGGAGACAACGGTTCCGTATTGATTCCGGCGCAATTTGTTCTTGGTCTGTGCCGGCGGCAGGAAAAACCCGCGGGCATCGAACTTATCGTTGCGGAGGAATTCAAACACCGTCCCGTGCAGGCTGTTGGTTCCGGATTTAATCGCAACATTTACTTGAGCACCGGAGTTCACGCCATATTCGG
>JANYCV010000600.1 GCA_025360145.1 Acidobacteriaceae bacterium | reverse complement strand
TATCCAGATCTCGCGCCAGACCTGGGTGTCGAACGAGCTGAAGGTACCTGTACAAATTCGCAGTTCCGATCCCCGGTTTGGAGTGACATCGATGGAACTGACCAACATTGTTCAGGCGGAACCGAACGGGTCCTTATTCGTCGTGCCAGCGGGGTATTCGGTGAAGCAGGGTCGCGGCGGGCCTGGTTTCGGCGGTGCGCCGGGAGGTCCCGGTCCCCAAAACCGTGGCGGCAGAACTCCCCGGTAAGCTGATCCATTCAGGCAAGCGTGGAGCGTTTCAGCTTCCAACCGGAATAGCCCACCATGGCGAAGAACAGAATAAAGCTGATGACGATTACTGTTCCTCGGCGGGCCGGGCTTAATTCGGTGGCCACCGTATCCGCATTCAAACTTGTGCGGTAGTTCAGGATCAGCGTCGCCGGACCGGCATTCACCCGATTGCTGACGATTAGCCGGTAATCGCCGGGCTCCTCGATCACCTTGCGGAAGGTTCCGGAAGCCCCTGCCGCAGTGGCTGCCAGGGCTTCGTGGGCATCGCCCCGAAGCATCGCTCGAAGGGCGCCTTTCGGCAATAGTTCCATGTGAATGGCGGGGCTCCCAGGCGCGGGTAAGATTTGATACGCCGCCTCGACTCGCAAGGGTGTCTGGGGGACGTGGAGTTCCATAACCCGGAATTCGCCCGGGGCCAAAATAAACTGTGCGCTTTCGGCTGTCGCCCCGGTCGCCAGCAGAAAAAGGGCCATACCGAATCGAACCAGCCTCATTGCTGATGCACGATCTTTCCTCCGACCACGGTCATGGTGACGCGAGTCTTGAGGATCTCGGGCGCCGGAATCGTCATGATGTCGGCGGAAAGCATCACGAAATCGGCCACTTTACCCGCTTCCAGACTTCCTTTGGACCCTTCTTCAAACGCTGCGTAAGCGCCTTCCAGAGTAAAGCTGCGCAGGGCCTCTTCGCGAGTGAGCCTTTGTTCTGGAAACCAGCCGGCGACGGGCTTCCCGTGTTTGTCCTGACGGGTTACCGCGGCGTAGAAGCCATCAATTGGGTTCGCCAGTTCCACCGGGAAATCGGATCCACTGGCCAGATGGACGCCCAGCTTCAAAAGTGTCTGCCAGGCGTAGGCTCCCTTTACGCGCTCAGGTCCCAGCCGGTCCGCAGCCCAGCCCATATCGCTGGTCGCATGAGTCGGCTGCATGGAGGCGATGATGGAATATTTCTGAAACTTAACGAAGTCTTCAGGGGCAATAACCTGGGCGTGTTCCACGCGGAAGCGCTTATCGTTGGGACCCTTCAGGGCGGCGGCATAAGCGTCCAGCGTTTCGCGGTTTCCTCGGTCGCCGATGGCGTGGGTGTTCACCTGGAACCCTGCCTTCACGGCATCGCGGGCCACGGCTTCGATCTGATCCTTGGACAGGATGAGCAGGCCGGTATTGCCCGGATCGTCGGAATACGGTTGCCAGAATGCCGCGCCGCGCGAGCCCATGGCTCCATCGGCCATCAGCTTAATGCTGCGCACGGTGAGTTGCTCGCCGATTTCCGGGCCCTTCCGTTGATACTCTTGCCACAGCGGACCGGGGCCGCCGATCATCGCGTACACGCGCGTGGGGAAGCGGTGCTCCGCGATCAACTTACGGTAAGCGATTAGCTCAGCTTGTCCCATGCCGGCGTCATGCACCGTGGTGAGGCCCAGTTTCGCGCATTCCTGGGCGGCGCGCGCGATGGCGCGGTCTACTTGAGCCTGCGTCGGAGCGGGGATCTTCGATGCCACCAGCGACTGAGCGCGGTCGATCAGGACGCCAGTGGCTTCGCCCTTCGCATCACGGATGATCTTGCCGCCTGGCGGATCTTTCGTGTCCCTGGTGATGCGGGCTGCTTCCAGCGCCTTGCGGTTTACCCAGGCTGCATGGCCATCGACGCGCTTTAGGAACACCGGGTTGTCCGGGGCGGCGGCGGTGAGCGATCCGGCGGTGGGAAACTGCCCGCCCCAGTTCGTCTCGTCCCATGCCCTGCCTTCAATCCATTCCCCGTGCGTCGCTTTTGCCGCGGCATCTTTCACGATGGCCGCTACCTGTGCAATGGACTTCACGGCGCGCAGGTCGAAGCTCTGCAGGATGTCGCCCAGGCCGTGCATGTGGACGTGCGAATCGATCAAGCCCGGAACAATTGTGGCTCCCTTGGCGTCGATTCGCCGTGTATTGGGACCAATTGCCGTCACCGCGTCAGGGCCCACCGCCAGTATTCGCGTGCCTTTCACAGCAATCGCGGTAGCTTGCGGTTGCGCGGGATTCACCGTATAGATCTGTGCATTCTCAATCACCAGATCGGCGACGACTGCCGCCGGCAGGCTGACCGCGAGCATCGCAAACAAGGCTAGAATAGGAAGCATGGAAGACAGTATTGCACACCCGCCTTTGAGCGCCGGTTCGCTTGAAATGCCGGCGTGGAAAGGGTTGCTTAGCGTCGGGGCCGCGATATTGCTTGGCCTCTTATTCATTGTTGCCGGCGTGTGGAAAATCACCGATCCCTATGGCGCTGCCACCCGGATGATCCAGGCAAAGGTTTGGCCCGATCTCAGCATCCTGGCAGCCATATCTCTTGGCACTGCGGAAACCTTTGCGGGCGTTCTGCTGATGGTGCCGCGGTTCCGCCGCTGGGGCGCATGGCTTACCGGGTTTCTGCTGTTGGTATTCATGGTTTACATCGGCATCAACTACAACGCCCTTCAGGGTGCTGAATGCAGTTGTTTTCCGTGGCTGAAGCGGGCAGTTGGTCCAGGATTTTTCGTCGGCGATGGGATTATGTTGCTGTTCGCCGTGGCAGCCGGAATTTGGGCGCGGCAGCCGGAGAGTTTGCGGAGTGCGGTGACTATTTTGGGCGTGGTGGCGGTTTTTGCTGGTGTGTCCTTTGGCGTTACGTACGCGCGGCAGTCTGGATTGCAGGCTCCCGATTCCATCACCGTGGACGGGCAGCATTACTCGCTGCAACACGGGAAGGTGTTCCTTTATTTCTTCGATCCGGAGTGCTCACACTGCTTCCAGGCGGCGAAGCAGATGTCGAAGTTCACCTGGAAAGACGTGAAGGTGATTGGAATTCCTACGGCTCAGCCGCGTTTTGCGCAGGGCTTTTTGCAGGACACGAATTTGAAGGCTGGGATATCTAACGACCTGGAGTTATTGAGGAAGACCTTCAGCTTTGTGGCCGGGCCTTACGGGGTGGCTTTGGAGAACGGAAGGCAGAAGGAAGCATACATCAATTTCGATGAGAAAGAACCCAAGGAAGGGCTGAAGAGGCTCGGTTTTATCGGGAATTGATGAAATCTGCTCTTATCAGGGCTAATAATTATTGGGCTTGGATAAATTGGATGAACGGGATACTGCTCAGAGATCCCGGTGGTAGCCGAGCTACTTTGATCCGTCCCAAAGCACAAACGGCAGACGGGGCGTGAACCCTGTCTGCCATTTGTGTTTCTCTACTTGCGGGGGAGAAACTTATCCTTAGGAAGGACGCCGTTTCAGCGTCGGGCGCTCGTCCTCTTCACTTGCGCCGTCCTTCTTGCCGCCCTTGCTGTCGCCTTCAAT
>JANYCV010000574.1 GCA_025360145.1 Acidobacteriaceae bacterium | reverse complement strand
TGGGCCTGAAGCGCGGACTGTTCCTCAGCTGTGAGGGGAACTGTGACGGTCATAGAAGTACTTCCGTTTGCCGCCATTACCCTACCAAAACGATTCAGCGCGCGCCAAAATAGACGAATGGCTTTCCATGTTCCATTTCGTGGTAGGCGACATCGGGGGCTTTGATGTGCATGGCGGAGCGGAACTGTTTCGGGTCCGCTGCGTTATCGGGAAACATGTCGTAATGGCATGGAATTGCAACTTTCGGTTTGATGTGGCCGGCCAGGTCCGCGGCTTCCCAGTGCGAAAGGTTGTTGAAGCCGCCGTTGATGCAGGTGATCATCAGGTCCGGCGAATGGCGGGCTGCTTCGTGGAGCAGTGGAGTATCGTCGGTGTCGCCGGTGATGTAAATTTTGGGGCCGCCGCCGAATGCGAGCACGAAGCCCATGTGATTCAGGTCCGTTGTGTCCGTGGGTAAGGCGAAGGTGCCGTGGATTCGCACGTCGCGAAATTCCAGGTCGCATTGCGGCCATGCCGGAACGATGCGGCCCGATTCGATTCCTTCCTTCTGATATACATTGCAGGTGGGATGCGGGCCTACGAATTGCATGGTGCCTTTGTTGCGGAGATTGCGAATGGTTTCGGGGTCGGTGTGGTCCTGATGGTTGTGCGTGCAGGTGAAGATGTCCACGTCCAACTCTTCCGGTGAGATGAGGATGGGCACGCGGCGGCTGAGGTTGAAGCCGGGGTTGAGGCATGAGCAGCTATCGGTCAAGTAGAGATCGACGCTGATGAGCGTGCCTTCGGGCGTCTTGAAGATGTAGCCGTTTTGCCCGAACCACCAGAGAGCTACCGCGTGTTTGGGCACGGGGTAGGTGCGAATTTGTTGCATTAGAGACATACGATTCCGTTACATCATCGCCGTTGGCGGCGCGGGCTCGTCGGGTCTTCCTGGATTGGAGAGCGGCACTTTCAACATCACAAAAATGATGACGGCCATTGCGATCAGTCCGTTCAAGAACGATGGATTGGGAATGAGGACCGGGATGGAAATGTTGGCGAAGTTGAATGTCGCGACGACCAGACCTATCATGGCTTCGCCGGCGATGAGGCCGGAAGCGACCAGGATGCCGATGTTTTCGATGCGCGCCTTTTGTGCGTCGTTATAGCCCTTGCGGTCGCGCAGTGTGTCTGATAGCCACTTCACCAAGCCACCGATAAAGATAGCGAACGTAGTGGCGAAGGGCAGATACATGCCGACGGCGAAAAGCATGGGGCTTTTCACTTGCACCAGGATGAGCGCGACGCCAAGCATCATGCCGACAACGACGAGAGCCCATGGCATGTCGCCGCCTACGATGCCCTGCGAGATGGTGGCCATGAGTCCGGCCTGCGGGGCCGATAGTTGGCGGTCGCCAAAGCCGATGCCGCCAGCGTTGATGTTGCCTTTGTGCAGGATCAGGAGCGGGAAATACATCAGCAGGCTGGAGACGATTACCGATATTAGTTCGACGATCTGGATGGTTTTGGGTGTGCCGCCGAGGATGTATCCGACCTTGAAATCCTGAAGCAGTTCGCCGGCGACTGCGGAGGAGACGCAGACCACCGCGGCTACCGCGAGGATGGCCGCTACGCCTTGGATGCCGGAGACGCCGAGTGAAACCATTAATAGCGCCGCGATGATGACGGTGGACAGGGTGAGGCCGGAGATCGGGTTGTTGGACGATCCGATGAAGCCCACTAGACTGCCGGAGACGGTGGCGAAGAAGAAGCCTGCTACCAGCATGACCAGCGCGGCGACTATGCCGCCTAGCACCTGTCCGGAGAAATAAATGTAGACGAAGGCCATGATGATGGAGATGCCTACGATGCCTGCGAACACGATCTTCGAACTCATGTACTGTTCCGTGCGGCCGATGTCGGCGGGCGGGCCACCGGCCTGGCGCAGTTCGGAGATGGCGCGGCCTAATCCGGCGGAGATGCTTCTGCGCATGCGGAACAAGGTGTAGGCCGCACCTACTAACATGCCTCCGACGGCGATGGGCCGCACGATGTACCGCCAGACGGAATTCGAGACCGCTTCCCATCCGCCTTCGCTTGAGCCCGGCGGGAGGAACGATTGCAGTTGAGGGCCGAGGAAATAGATAAGTAGCGGGACCATGAAGCCCCATGCGAAAACTCCGCCCGCGAAGTTGAGTGCGGCTAGGCTAGGGCCGATGATGTAGCCAACGCCGAAGTAGGCAGGGCTGACGCTGGGCGCCGAGATGAGACTGACTCCGCCAGTACTTAAAGTATTGGCGCTGCCTGCGGGGCCCAGACGCACGGTGGTCTTGCCGAGTTGACCGATGTGCAGCGCGAAGTCGGTATCGAGGGGAAATAGTTTCAGCA
>JANYCV010000571.1 GCA_025360145.1 Acidobacteriaceae bacterium | reverse complement strand
GCTCCGTGGGACCGTTCGAATCTGGTTGCCGACGATGTGCGGCAGAACTATCTGAACGAGATCACCACCGTCACCAGTTCCGTCTTTCTCGGATGGACCGTGGGCTGCGCACGCTGCCACGATCACAAGTACGACCCTATCCCGACGAAAGATTTCTACCGGCTGCAGGCCTTCTTTCAAGCGATCAAAGTGGACGATGTGGATGTCCCCTACAAGGACAAAGCATTCGGCGAACATGCCACGGCTCAGATCAAGCAGTATGAAGAGCAACTCAAGACTGGCCCGGATAAGAAGGCGCTCGACGATCTTGAAAAGAAATTGCTGGTCCAGTTTATTGAACAGAAAGCGGCGGCGGCCAAGACCCGGGAGTTGATTGCCGAAGATCTGCGGCTGGAGTTGCGGCGCAAGGATCAGACGCTGTTCACGGCACAGGAACAACGGAAGCACGGCGCTCTGCTGGAAGACTCGGACCGTACACAAGACGTGGAGGAGCGGCGCGAACTCGAAGAGTTTGAACGGGGGCTGCTGGAGCGGCTCCGTGCCGCATCGAAGGCAGGCAAAGTAGACCACGAAGCCCGTTACAGGACACTGACGAACGACGAGCTGAAAACCGAATTGGCGAAGTCCGTACAGAAGTTCTTCCGCGCCGAAGACCGCGAACTGCACCGCGAACTGGCCTCCAGGCAGGCATTGCTGCAACGCCGGATCGCTCGCCTGAAGCCGCAGACGCTCTCGATCGTAAATGTACCCGGCCCTCCCAACGGACCGGCGCTGCCGCTCACACATATTCTAAAGAGCGGCGATTACCGTCAGCCTGGTGAAGTGGTGGAGCCCGGATTTCCCAGCGCGATCACCGGCAATTCCGAACCCGCCAAGCTGGAAACAGACCGCTATCGCCAGTTCCCTACCCGCGGACTGCGAATGACGCTGGCGAATTGGATTGCGAGTCCGGACAATCCGCTGACGGCGCGTGTGATGGTGAACCGCATCTGGCAATATCATTTCGGCCGCGGCATTGTGGAGACGTCCAGCGACTTCGGCAAGAACGGCTCCCGCCCGACACATCCCGAACTGCTTGACTGGCTGGCGTTGAAGTTCATCGATGAGAAGTGGAGCGTCAAAGCGATTCACCGTTTGATTCTGACATCGAACACGTACCGCCAATCGACCGAGAATCCGCAGGCGAAGAACAACACGGTAGACCCGGAAAATCATCTGCTCTGGCGTGCCGAGCGGCGTAGGCTTGAAGCGGAACAGGTTCGCGACGGCATTTTGTCGGTTAGCGGGCGGCTGAATCTGAGCATGGGCGGTCCCAGTGTATTTCCACCTCTTCCGGCGGACCTCGCCATTGCCGCCCGTTATGGCAAAGAAGGCGGCGATATGTGGGAGCCCAACGAAAAGGAAGAAGACAATCGGCGGCTTTCCATCTACACATTTCAGCGGCGCTCGCTTCCTCAGCCGATGATGCTTGCCTTCGACGCCCCGGTTTTCAGCGAGTCCTGCGAACGCCGCAGCGTCACGACCACGGCGCTGCAAGCGCTTTCCATGATGAACGGGGATTTGGTGAATGAAGAGGCGTCGCACCTTGCCGAACGAATCGCCGGCACTGCCGGGGCCGATGCGCGTGCGCGGATCACACGCGCGTTTGAGACGGTGTTGAACCGTCCGCCTGGCGCCGAAGAGCTGAATAAGTTTGCGGATGCCGGCTACTCGCTAGTCAGCATCTGCCGTGTCCTTCTCAATTCGAATGAGTATCTCTATGTCGATTAATCGCCGGGAATTCCTTACAACGTCTTATCTTGGATTGGGCGGACTCGCTTTTTCCGCCATGGCCGCGCCGTCTCTCGCTGAGAGTCCGATGCTGCCGAAGCCGCAGCATCTTGTCGCGAAAGCGAAGCGCTGCATCTTCCTGTTCATGGAAGGCGGCGTCAGTCAAGTGGACCTGTTCGACTACAAACCGGCATTGGAAAAATACGCCGGCAAGCAGATTCCCAAGCCCGAGAATACGGTTGGTGAGATCGCCACATTTTCCGCCGCGCCGAACCGCGTGATTCCCTGCCCTTTCCCGTTCGCACGGCATGGCCAGTCCGGCCGATGGATGTCCGGCCTGCTTCCCGGCATGTCGCAGTGCGTGGACGACATGGCCTTCATGCAAGGCATCAAGGTAGACAACAACAATCACGGCCCCGCGGTTTATCACACGCTGACCGGCAACATGTTTCCCGGTAGCGCGTCGGTGGGCGCCTGGGCCACCTACGGATTGGGAAGTGAGAATCAGAATTTGCCGGGCTTTATCGTGCTGGGAGATCCGCGCGGCGCACCCATCGGCGGCGCGTCGGTTTGGGGCAACGGGTTTCTGCCCGCCGCCTATCAGGGCACGCTGTTCCGCTCGGGATCTACGCCCATTGTCGATCTGAAGCCGCGCGTCGATATGACCGCCGCGCATCAGCGTAAGGAACTGGACCTGCTGCGTTGGCTGAATGAAAAGCACGCGGCGGAACGTTCGAATAACAGTGAGCTTGAAGCACGCATCGCCGCCTACGAACTCGCGTTCAGAATGCAGACCGAGGCCCCGGAACTGGTGAGCCTCGCCGGTGAAACGGCGGCGACGAAGAAGCTGTACGGCCTGGACGATCCCATCTCTGAACCTTATGGACGCCAGTGCCTGCTGGCCCGCCGCATGGTGGAGCGTGGAGTGCGGTTCGTGATGGCGCTGCATGGCGCTGGCGGCGACCGCTGGGACGATCACGGCGACATCAAAGGCCGAATCCCGAAGCATTGCAAGGAAGTGGATCAGCCCGTTGCCGGTCTGTTGAAAGACTTGAAAGCCCGCGGTCTTTTAGAGGACACGCTGGTGGTCTGGGCGTCGGAGATGGGACGGACTCCGTTCGACAATAACCTGGTCACCGACAAACCGGGCCGCGATCACAATCAGTACGGCCTGTGTGTATGGATGGCAGGCGGCGATGTACGAGCCGGGGCAACGTTCGGCGAAACCGACGACTTCGGTTTGAAGAACGTGGATCACCCAATCCCCTTGCGCGACGTACATGCGACGTTTTTGCGCCTGATGGGTCTCGATCAGAACCGTCTCACTTATTTGAGCGCCGGACGATATAAGAAGCTCACCGATATTGGCGGGCGTGTGATTGACGAAGTCGTCAATCTCTAGCCTTGCCATGAGTCGATGCGGCCGTTAGTATCCGTCGTCATTGCCTCCTACAATGCCGGACCGTTTCTCGAACGCTCGTTGCAGAGCCTGCGCGCATCCACTGTCCTCCCGCTGGAAGTGATTGTAGTGGACGACTGCTCCACCGATAACTCCGCCGTGCGGGCGCGGGAAATGGGAGCCACCGTCCTCCGGACCGCCGTCAACGGAGGGCCGGCGCGAGCCCGGAATCTGGGAGCGCAATCCGCGCAGGGGGACATCCTGCTGTTCATCGATTCGGATGTGTGCGTTCATCCGGACACTGTATCGCTTGTGCAAGACGCGTTGGAGGCGGACGCTTCGCTCGACGCCGTAATCGGCGCCTATGACGACACGCCGGATTCCCGCGAGTTCTTCTCTCAGTACCGGAACCTGATGCATTGCTTCGTACACCGCACCGGCTCGCGCGAGGCGTTCACGTTCTGGAGCGGATGCGGTGCGATCCGGCGCGGCGTCTTCCTGGAATCGCGCGGGTTCGATGAGCGCTATACCAGACCTTCCATTGAAGACATCGAATTCGGATCCAGGCTGGTGGCGGCCGGACGGCGCATTCAACTGCGCCCGGACATCGAAGTGAAACATTTGAAGCGCTGGACGTTCTGGCAGATCGTCCGCACCGACGTGTTCGACCGCGGTATTCCCTGGGCCGAATTGATCCTGCGGAACCGCAGCATGCCGAACGATTTGAATCTCCAATTGCACCAGAGGCTGAGCGTTATTCTGGTCTATGCGCTGCTTGGTCTTTCGATCACGGGCCACTTCGTTTATTGGGGAATCGCTGCTCTGCTATCGGTTGTCGCGCTGAATTTTCAGTTCTATTCCTTCCTCGCCCACCGCCGTGGAGTTCCCTTCGCGCTGGCCGCGATTCCTTTGCACCTGCTCTATCACTTCTACAACGGACTCTCGTTTGGAATCGCGCTGCTGCGTTGGGGAGCCTCGCTTGGCCGCGCGTGAACGCTCGTTCGCAATAGCCGCCTTGCTGATCGCAGCCACGCTGCTCTGCTTCTGGAGCGCGGGGCAGAACGGCTTCATTGCGCTCGATGATCGAGTTTATGTTTTGGAGAATTCAGCGGTCCGGGCGGGATTGACCTGGGAGGGCATCGTGCAGGTCTTCACCACAGTTCCCTTCTCCTACTGGCAACCCATGGCGTTTCTTTCGCATATGGTGGACGTCCAGTTGTTCGGCGTCAATGCCGGCGCGCACCATCTGATGAGCGTTGCCTGGCACTGCGCGAACGCGGCGCTACTGTTCTTCGCGCTGTTCCGGTTAACGGGCGCCATGTATCGCAGCGCCTTGGCGGCCGCGCTGTTCGCGCTCCATCCAATGCATGTGGAACCGGTTGCCTGGATCGCCTCTCGAAAAGACCTGGTGAGCGCCTTCTTCTTCATCGCCGCATTGTGGGCTTACGCGTCGCGGCGGTTCATCTGGGTATTCGTCGCATTCGCACTGGGACTGATGGCGAAACCGGGCATCATGGGCTTCCCGCTGGTGCTGCTTCTGCTGGACTACTGGCCGCTTCATAAGACGAGGTGGAAGGCCGCCGCCATCGGCAAGATTCCGCTGTTCGCGCTCTCCGCCGCTAGCGTGATGATTACGCTGGGCAGCATCAGCTATTCGGGCCAACTGGCGGCGGACGGCCACATTTCCGTTGAAAATACGCCTGCGGCGCTGAAGGCGTTAAACCTCATGGGTCAGTACTTGCCCAAGTTTTTTTGGCCGGACCGGCTCTCCGCGTCCTACATTACCGAGCATTTATTCCCCGCCTGGATCAGTTGCCTGGTGGTCATCGGAATTTCAGCGGCGGTCATCCGGTTCCGGGTCCGGACACCGTATCTGTTTGTGGGTTGGTTCTGGTTTTTGGTCATGCTGGCGCCTTCCGCAGGGCTCATCATGGCGGATCGATTCAGCTACCTGCCGTTTATCGGGTTGTCGATCGCGATTGTGTGGGGCATAGCGGATCTGGCCGGCAGCCAACGGGTGTTGCGCCTGAGCGCGGGTGTGGGAGCCGCCGCTGTGCTGATCGTGTTCGGCGCGCTCAGTTTCAGGCAGGTATCGATGTGGCGCGACAGTGATACGATCTTTCGGCAGGCAATTGCGAACGACCCTGAGAACTATGTCGCGCGCCAATGGCTGGGAGATACGCTAGGCATGGGAGGGCGGTATCGCGAGGCCATTGCTCAATATGAACAGGCGCTACAGGAACATCCTTCTTATTTTCTGGTGGAAGTGAACTGCGCCCGGATGTATTTACAGACCGGTTCCGAGGACGATGCGATTCGGCACTATTCCGCGGCGATCCGGCTGCGACCCGAAATGGCAGGCCCATATAAAGAACTGGGAGATATCCTGCTGACCCAAGGCAACCTGCGCGATGCGCTGGTGAATTATAAGAAAGCACAGGAGCTGCATTTCCCGGATACTCAGAAAATCGACGGTCTGGTGCGGAGCGTTGAGGCTGCTCTGCCGCACTAGCGGGCTACGATAATATTACATGTTACTATCGTTTGGCGCTCCAAGAAATGCATCAAAATCATTCCGCTAAAGGCTCCGGGAGTCCCGAGATCGTCATCATCGGCGCCGGGCCGGCGGGGCTATCCGCAGCCTACGAAATCTCGAAATTAGGGTTAACCTGTACCGTCCTGGAAAAAAGCTCCGTGGTGGGCGGACTGGCGCGCACGGAAGAATACAAGGGTTACCGCTTTGATATCGGCGGTCACCGGTTTTTCACGAAATCGAAGTCGGTCGACCGCATGTGGCACGAGATCCTTGGTCCCGATTTGATTCGCCGGTCCCGGCTTTCCCGCATCTACTATAAATCGCGATTCTTTGCTTATCCGCTAGACCCGGTGGGCACTTTGTGGAATCTTGGCTTCTTGGAATCGGCCCGGTGTGTGTTGAGTTATCTGGCCGCGAAGGCGTCGCCAATCAAGCCGGAACTGACGTTCGAGCAATGGGTCCGCAACCGGTTCGGGCGAAGGTTGTTTGAGGTCTTTTTCAAGACCTACACCGAGAAAGTCTGGGGGATGCCTTGCGGCGAGATCCAGGCAGAGTGGGCGGCACAGCGCATCCAGGGATTGAGCGCCGGTGCGCTGATTCGCGAGTTTTTCCGGCCGGCGCGGCGTTCAAAGCAAAATGCCATCAAGACCCTGATTCACGAATTTGAATACCCGCGGCTGGGTCCGGGCATGATGTGGATGAAGTGCCAGGAGATCGTCGAAGCGCGTGGATGCGCGGTGCGGAGGAACGCGCCGGTGGAGCGAATCGAATGGCAGCCGGGGAAAGTGCTGGCCGTTCATTCGGGCGGAGAGCGCCATGCCGGGAGCCATTTCATTTCCACGATGCCGGTGCGTGAGATGCTGCTGTCGCTCGATCCGAAGCCCCCGGCCGATGTGTTGCGGGCGGCTGGCGATTTTGAGTACCGGGACTTCATTCTGGTGGCTTTGATCGTGCGCGGGCGGGATCTATTTGCCGACAACTGGATCTACGTTCACGACCCCGGGGTGAAAGTGGGCCGTATTCAGAACTTCAACAACTGGAGTCCTGACATGGTTCCGGACGCGGAGACCACCTGCCTGGGTCTGGAATACTTTTGTTTTGAAGGCGACGGACTGTGGTGCGCATCCGATGAGGAATTGATCGCGCGGGCCAAGCGCGAGATCAAGCAGCTTGGTCTGGTGGATCCGTCCACAGTGACAGACGCGAAGGTGGTCCGGGTGGAGAAAGCTTACCCGATCTATAACGATACTTACAAGCGCGGCATCCAGAAGGTTCGCGAGTTTCTTGAGGTGATCCCGAACCTGCAACTGGTGGGGCGCAACGGCATGCACCGCTATAACAATCAGGATCACTCGATGATGACGGCGATGCTTGCGGTGCGGAATATCATGGGCGCGAACTACGATTTATGGCAGGTAAACGCCGATGCCGAGTATCACGAAACCGGCGAATCCGTTGGCGAGGATGAGTTTCGGGCGATCGCTCGAACGCAGCCCGTCGTTCCTGAACAGGTCACTGGGATCCGTCGATAGGAATTTTGTCCCGTCCCTTGTAAGAGCTGACAACGAGCGCAGGAGCGCGACCAGGGGGTCGCGCGCGGACGGGGGCGTCCGCCCCACCTTGGTTCACTTGGCCCGGTTGCGGATTGCCGATCGTTAGAGGGTACGGGACGCTCGGCCGGGACGCTAGGCCAGTTCGCGGTAGCATTCTAGAATGCGCCGGGCTGTTTCTTCCCAGCGGAACTTGGCGGCGCGCTCCACTCCCAGCGCGATTAGCGTTTCGCGCCAATCCCGATCTTGCGCCAGACGTTCCATGGCCCGGCACAGTGCGGCGATGTCTCCCGGCGGGATCAGTTCGGCTGCGCCGCGCAAGTTTTCTTCGAGGGACGAGGCCGACGAAGAGATCACCGGAACTCCGCAAGCCATTGCTTCGAGCGGCGGCAGGCCGAAACCTTCATACAACGACGGATAGACGAACATCGAGGCTCCGCGATAGACCCAGGGGAGGTCCTGATCGGCAACATATCCGGTGAGGTGAACGCGATCCCGCAGGTCCGGCGCTTTCACGCGCTGGAATATCCGCTCGCAATTCCAACCGGGGGCGCCCGCCAGAACCAGGTGTTCGTCGAGCGTTCCCGCGGAAACCAGTTGGGCATAACTCTCTACCAGGGCATCTACGTTCTTGCGCGGCTCGATGGTTCCCAGATAAAGGACATAGTGTGGCGGCAGCCCGAGGCGTTTTACGTTCGCGGCAACTTCCGCCGGCGGGGCCGGGCAGAAGCGCGGATTAATTCCGAGCGGCGTGATGCGGACCGCTTCGGCCGCGACGTTGGGGAACCAGTGGAGCAGATCGCGGCGGGTGGTCTCCGATGGGACGTTGATCATGTGGGCCCGCTCAATGCTCATCCCCACCATCTTCCGGAATATCGAGCCGCCGCGGAGGCTGCTGTGCAGGTTGGGCATGGAGAAGAACGTCATGTCCTGCACTGTGAGCAGATGACGGGCGCGGCCGCGCCACCAGGGCATCAGGAACGACGGGGAGTGGATGACGTCGTAGCCGGAAATGGCGGATGCCAACGGAAGCACCCCTTGTTGAAACAACAGTCTGGCAGGCCGGGGGCGGGGGCAGCAGGCGCGCACGGCGATATTTTCGCCGAGTACTCCGTCGAAGCGTTTGCGGTCGGCAAAGTTCAGGAAGAGCGTATAACGGCTCTTCCGGTCGAGTTTGGCCAGATTGCGCACCATCTCCACCAGATACGTGTCGATGCCGGTTGTCTTTGGCATCAGCGCCGTTAGATCGATGGCGACTTTCATGTAGTCCGGATCCAGGCTATGAGAGACGGGTAGGGCTTTTACCGGCCCCTGCGATGTATCCGGCCACTTCTCCCGCGGCGTGACAAGTGGCAAGCGCCGTCATGAGAGGAAAGCTGAGCAGGAGCTGCGGGACGAAGCGTCGTTTTTTAATGACACTGTATCCGGAACGCGACAGAAGAAACAGCGGCAAGATGGCACACGATCCAATTCGCAACAGCAATTGCCATGGTCGTAGCTTCAGTCTGCGAAAGCCGGCGATGGAGCGGCCATTGTGGTAATGGACCGCGAAGGTCGTCCAAAAGCGGTAGGACTGCACGTGATCGAGTGAGATTTCACTGTTGACAAACAACTTGCCACCCCGCCGGCTGAGTTCCCGGATATAAAGCATCTCCATGACGCCGTGCCGCGGAATCTCCTGAGGCAGCGCGTTGCGTTTGAATGCAGCGCCAGCGAGGGAGACGTCTTTCACTTCGCCATTTTTCACCGGGCCCATCATGGGAGCGTGAGCGATGAAGAAGTTTGCCCAATCGATGAGGGCATCGGGCGATCCATTCTCCACCGAGCCGGATATGACTGCGGCTTCGGGGTGCATTCGGTGGCTTTCGAGAAGCCCGGCGCACCAGTCCGGTGAGAGACGGCAGTGGTCTTCGGTGACGGCGACGATCTGGCCGCGGGCGCGTTGCATACCGGTGGAGCGGAGAACGAAGATGGACGCTCCGGGGAGCTGGATGGCGATGGCCCCTGGGAAGCGTGTGGCGAAGTCGGCGGGTAGGCCGTTCCCGTCTCCGTCGGCGATGATGAGTTCACCGTGCAGTTGCTGGATTTGGGACCACAGCGAGTCGAGTGTCATCTTCAACTCCGGCCACGGGTGAGTGGTGGCGATGACAACCGAAAAGGGTATGCAGCCGGTTGGTGAATCTTTCATTGCGGCCGCCCTTGGAGTACTTTTTCGAACAATCGCAGATGGGCGCCGGCTGTTTTTTCCCAGGTCAAATCCGCTACGCGGCGGAAGCCTTCGCGAATCAGACGGGCCCGGAGTTCCTGGTTCGACAGAATTTCAGTCAGGGCCCCGGCGATACTGTCTTCGCTTCGCGGGTCGACGACGAGCGCCGCGTTCCGGCAGACTTCGGGCAGACTGGCCTCGGCGGTGGTGATTACCGGGCACCCGAACGACATGGCTTCGAGCGGGGGGAAACCGAAGCCTTCCGCCAGTGACGGAAAGACAAATGCCGATGCGCCGCGATAGAGCGCGGAGAGCTCGCCGCCGTCTACGTAACCGCGTACGATGATGCGGTTGCTGGGCTCCGGAATTTTCAGGTCGCAGCAGATTTCGCCGGCTAAAATCAGGTCGTGTTCGACGTAGTGCTGGATCTTGAGGAATGCCTGGATGAGCGTATTGATATTGCGGTACGGGACTATTCTTCCGGCGAACAGGATGTACTTTCGAGTGGGAGGCGCGACGCTGCTGTCCGGCAATTTGCGAACGCCGTATGGAATGATGGTGACCTTTTCAGGCGGCACTGCATAGTAGGAACAAAGCGCCTGTTGGGTGGCCTTGGAGGGAGCGATGATGGCTTCGGCTCTGGCGAGTCCTCGAGGAACCAGAACGCGGTAGAAATAATTTTGTTTCTTCTGGTAGTGATCCGTGATTTGGATTGGAATGAGGTCCTGGACGGTGACGATGGCGCGGGCTCCGGCGAAGGTCATTTCGAGTTGGCTGGGATTAAAGATAACACCTGCGTTTCGCGCTATGGCGAGACAATTTGAGAATAAAAGCCGGCGGAGGTTCGCGGTATCCGGGAAAAGCCGCGAGCCGATCCAATGCAATTGGAAGTTTTCGGGAAAGGAGATGGCGGCCAGGTGGGGCCGGGCCCGTTCGTGCAAATAGACGTCGAAGTGGAGGTTGGCAGGTTGTAGAGCCCACTGCCGCAGAAGGTTAATGATGTAGGTGCCGATGCCGTTGATCCGCTGGCCGAGGTGGGTGGCGTTGATTATAATTCTTGCGGGAACGGTTTGATTCGACACGTATTGGAAACACGATTATCTCATGTTGGGGAGAGGCTGGGCGGTTGGAGACACTGCGGGCTTGTGCATGGCCGGGGACTGGCAGGTGGTGGAGATGGCGCACGCCGGGCAAAAACTTCCTTGAAACGCTGGTGGTTCCTGGCATCCCGACCCTGTTTTTCAATGCTTTAGCGTTGGCCACAAACCTGCAGCGCTTAAGATGTGTAACACCAGCCGGGGAATGAGTTACCCGCATATTTAGATTCGTGGAGGAAACTGTGAGAATAGCGAAATTTGGATTGTTGTGTATTTGCGCAGGAACGGTTTTGCACGCCGAGAGCGCCAAGGAGCGCCTCCAAACGGCGTCTACAGTGCTTTCAGAAATTATGGCGGCACCCGATAAGGGAATCCCGCAGGAGTTACTGGGAAATGCGCACTGCATCGTCGTAGTACCGGGCCTTAAGAAAGGCGCCTTTATCATTGGCGGAAAATATGGGAAGGGCTTTATGTCCTGCCGGCGTGCCGCGGGCGTGGGTTGGTCCGCGCCGGCCGCAATGCGAGTGGAAGGCGGAAGCTTCGGCTTCCAGATTGGCGGTTCTGAAACCGATGCCGTCATGCTGGTGATGAATGAACGCGGGGCGAGCAAGTTGATGGAGAGCAAGTTCACGCTGGGTGCCGATGCGTCGGTTGCGGCGGGCCCGGTGGGAAGAACTTCGGAGGCAAAGACCGATGCGAAGTTGCACGCGGAGATCCTTACTTACTCGCGGTCGCGGGGTGCATTTGCCGGAGTCGCCTTGGACGGAGCAACGCTTCGCCCGGATGGAGAAGGAAATAAAGAACTGTATGGCAATGAAGACCTAAGCAGCCAACAGATAGTCAAGGGAAAGACAAAGATCCCAACTGCCGCCCGGCCGCTCATCTCGCAACTCAATAAGTATTCGAGAGTGAAGGAGTAGCTAGGTCATGTCGATACTGGCGTGGATTCTTCTGGGTTTGCTGGCCGGGTTTATTGGCAGCAAGATCGTGAACAAAACCGGAGAAGGATTTCTGGTGGACATTGGCCTCGGTATTGTCGGCGCTGTGGTTGGAGGCTGGCTGTTTCAGTACTTTGGCGCTGCTGGAGTCACTGGACTGAACCTGTATAGTCTTTTTGTGGCGGTGATTGGCTCCGTGGTGTTCCTGGTTGTTTACCACGCACTGCGACGCGCCGTTTAGCTTTCCGGCTGTTTGTGTTTGCCGCCTGCCCAGGGTTCCTTACCCGCGGCAGGCGGCTTTTTTATTTGCTTCCGGCAAGGTGAGCGGGGACACCGAAGAACATACGGAGTAAACAGGTTTTGCCTTTTCGATCAGGGCCTTGTAACCTAACTAGTTGCTGGTGCGCCTTCTGATATAGCGCCAGCTTTCAAAATGGCATGCTGGTAGACTTCGAGCTGATTGAGAGTGCGCGTGGTGGAAACGACGCCGCGTTTAATCAGATCGTGTTGGCGTATCGGAAGCGGATTCTTGGCACCATATCCAGGTTGATTGGGCGTCCTGAGGATGTTGAGGATGTAGGGCAGGAAGTATTTCTTCGCCTATACTTTTCGTTGGATCAACTTCGAACCGCTGAGGTATTCGAGCCGTGGTTATACCGGTTGACGGTAAATGCGGCGTACGACTATTTGAGGCGACAGAAGAGACGGCATGAATCCAGAATGTCAGATCTTTCCGAGCAACAGGTGATCATGGCCGATGCAGTCGCCGGCGGAAAGGTATCGAAAGAAGAGTTGCGAAGAACGGACATGAAGGAGTTCGTGGACTCCTTGCTGGACTCGGTTTCAGAAGAGGATCGGGTGCTGCTAACCTTGAAGGAAGTGGAAGGTTTGTCTTTGAAAGAGCTGGAGCAGGTCTACCAAGTGAACGAGAATGCTTTGAAGGTCAGGCTTTTCCGGGCCCGGCAGCGGGTAATCAAAGCGTTCGGCAAACTTTCAGAAACTCCGGCCAAGCTCCGGGGTGTAGATTAACGAGGTACCGGGTTAAGTTATGGCGAATGAACAGAGGAACCGTGCTGAACTGGACGGATTGGAACTTCCAGCCGAAATCCGAGCGAGTTTCGCCGCTTACCGGGAAGCGCTGCCCGATCCGGAACCTGGGGCTAACTTTATGCCGCAGCTCTGGGTCCGCATCGATTCCCAACGCAATGGCACCTTTAGCTTTGGATGGCTGGCGAAGAGATTCGTCTCTGTCGCAGTGGCGAGTTGTCTGGCCATGTCCATTCTGTTCCTGACTCCAGTCCATCAGATGTCGCCGATCTACGGAGCGACTTATTTAGACGCACTGTCAGCCGACCATCCCGACGATGTAGCGGATGCGGACCTGAACCGTTCTATCGAGACACTATGAGGCGTTTGAATCTAAAGATTGCCGTTTCGATGTTGGCTGTTTTCCTGAGCGGAATCGCCGTGGGTGGAGTTGGTTACCGGCTTTATACGGTGAAAACCGTGACGGCTAATACGCCGGCGCCGCCGAGAAGCCCTGAAGGTTTCCGAAAGAAGTATATCGGCGAAATGGATGCACGGCTGAAGTTACGGCCGGAGCAGACCGAGAAGCTGAACGCCATCCTGGACCAGACGCGTACGTTGTTCCACGCCGAGCGGGAGCACAGCAAGGCCGAGATGAAGCGGATTCACGACGGCCAGGTTGAGCAAGTGCGTATGATCTTGACGGAATCCCAGAAGCTGGAGTACCAGAAGTTTCACGCAGAACGCGAGCTACAGAAGAAGGAAATGGAGAAGCAGCGGAAAACCTCAGGCCTTTGAGGTTTCGAGCTGCTTCTTCTTTGAAGCTCTGGGTACGATATTCGCGTATTTCTTCTGGAAGCGGTCGACACGGCCTTCGGTATCGATCAACTTCTGCTTGCCGGTGAAGAACGGGTGGCACGCGGAGCAAATTTCCACACGCATGTCGCCTTTGTGGGTGGAACGCGTTTGGAAGGTGTGCGCGCACGCGCAGGTCACTTTGATTTCGTTATAGGCGGGGTGAATTCCAGCTTTCATGACAGCGTATTCCTTTGTGACTAAGTTATTCTCAAGTGTAACACTTTTGGGCTGAGAACGTCGGGTACTTGGATTTCGATGTCCGTCCGGGCAGATTATCCTTACCTGATCACTTTTGTCTGCTATGGGATCGATTGATCCGCCAAAACAAGGTTTGGTTCGCGTCCGCGGAGCCGGATGACGCCGGACTTGTATCTCCTGGATGCAAAATACTCGGGAACTGGGTATGTGCTTGACTCAAGTGGGTACGGTCTGGCAGCGTTTCGTGTGGCTGGCGCATTGGGCTTTCGTTTCGCTTCCAGCAGCGGGACGAGGGCGTCCCGCGCCGGCCAGGGGGCCCGCCCTACCTGGGCTACTGCCGTAGTAATTACTTGAGTGAAGCACATACCCAGCTACTGGGGAATTGCCTTGATGACTATCTGAGAGGGCTGTAACCACCGCAGTGGAAAGCGGATGGCGAATCAGGGGCTGGGGAACCATGCGCACCTGGTTGTCGTGGCTAAGGTTGGATCTGAGTTTGTCGTGGACATTATGCGAGCGAGTAGCTAAACCGGTCTGGGGTGGAAGCAGTGGGCCGGCTACGATCTATTTGTGAATACTGAAAGCGGTGAAGGATGCTGCCCGGTATGTCGTGCGGGGGGCGCGGAGTCTGATACCGTTGAAAACCAGAAACCCCCAGAGTATCCTTGCGGACACTTGGGGGTTTCTGAATTACTGAGTAACCTGACTCAACGTGCGGTGCGGCCGATCAACAGACTTCGGCTCGCCACTGAACGATGCCAGCTACGTTAAAACGGTCGACTTAACAGTCGGCCACCTCGCAAGTTGATCTAAGTCCTCTACTATGACTGCCTATTTCCATCAGACTGGATCACCTCCTTTTTCAGTGATGTCCATATCGTAAACTGGGTTTCAAAGTTTGTCAACAGAATTGTACATAGCCCCCAATGTGTTGGGGTCAAGCGCTGTGAACTACAATTCGGAGCGTAGGAATCGACACATTGCCAGACCGTCGATCCAGTTGAACGGGAACTCACCTGTGGTGTAGTGAGCGCAGGGCAGTTCTTTCACGCGGTGCGGCAGCTTCAAGTCCCGAAAGCTCTTCAGGACCTGGACGGAGAATTCGGGAAGAAACGTTGTATCGTAGCGGGCCCAGACCAGCAAACTCTTGAGCTTTGTGGCGGTCATACGGTGCAGGTACGAGGCCGGGCTGATGATGGACCAAAACTCGCGGAGCTCGTCCTGGGTGAGCGATCCTTCAATTCCCTGGCGGACGTGCTGCGTGGAGATGCCGGTCCAGACGACGTCGGAAACGTAGGTGGAGATGTGATTGAAAACGCCGGCCTGGATGCGGGGCTCGTGGGCGGCGGCTATGAAAGCAATGCAGGACCCGAGACTGGAGCCGAGGATGGCGATGCGCTCGTAGCCCTGGGATTCAAGCCAGTCGACGCAGGAGCGGACATCAATGATGGACTGGCGGGTGGCGGCGATGGTGCGGCCGATGTTGCTGGAGACATGATAGTCGGCACGGTTGAGTTCGGGGGGCATGCGCGCATCGTGGTAGGCCATGCTCATCCGGAGTGCGGTGAGGCCGAATTTATTCAGCAGTTTGCAGAGGCCGATGTGGCCTTCGGCGTCAGAGTTCCACTGCGGGAGAACGATGACGGCGCGGCGCTTGGGATCGGAGACGGGGAAGAGGCGCGCGAGAACCTGATCGTTTTCGGGATAGGGGCTTTCGACGGCACTGGTGAATGTCAGCCGACCATCCGCGAACGAGAAATCGGACGGCGTTTGATAACTATAGAACTCAGCAGACCGCCTGGTGTTCTCGGCCAGATACGCCGGCAGCGCGGACGAGGCTGCCGGGGGATTGGGAAGCCAATCGAGCCCCCACTCAAAGGGACGGACGAGCCGGTCGGTATCGCGATTTGCTAATTTGGTTTCCCAGCGGTTGATCCACCGGGCGTAGAGGCCTGTCATTCCGTGCAGACTTTCAGGATAGCAGACAAAAAAGTGGCGCCTTGCTGGAGTGCAAGGCGCCGCGAGAACATAAGGAGACAACACCACCAACGAAAAAGAAAAATTGCTTCTTGCGACCCGTGCCATTGGTATTGCAATTCGATGCCCAACTAGAAGTTGTTGCAAACACAGAATGGCGTGCTTTGTTTCTTCTGTTTTTCGTAGAACAGGTGAGTTGCCGATTCCACTTTCCGAAGGAGTACAATACCTGGGTGCAAGGTCGACCCGATTCCGACATGCTGCATGCGGCTGCTTCGAGGCGGGCGCTGGCGGGTTTTTTCGTCTCCGGGCTGTTGATGGCATTCCCCGGCGCAATTCTGCCAGCGTGGGGCTACCACCTTACTTCCGATTTCCTGGCGGTGGGGAATTACTTCCTCAGCATGAGCCTGGGATTATTGGCATCAATGCGGTTTGCGCTTTGGCTACTGCCCAGACAGGGAATTTCGCGCGTCCTGGCGCTGGCATGCGGGCTGGCGTTTGTGTCGTTGATTCTGCTGGGAGTGGCATCGCCTCCCGCGCCGGTGTGGTATCGGGCGTTGGCGTTCTTCTGCATTGGGATTGGGGCGGGGCTGCTGAACACGGGAGTGTTTCATGCCATCTCGTCGATGTTCCGGCACAATCCGGCGGCTACGGTGAATCTGTCGGGCACCTTCTTCGGACTGGGGTGCTTCACGGCGGCGTTGCTGATTGCGGTCGCATTCGGGGTCTACACAGTGCCCAGCATGTTGATCCTGTTCGCGCTGATTCCGCTCTACTTTGCGATTGTGTTCTGGCGGTCGGATTTTCCGGTGGATTCGCATGCCCGGCCGCGAAGTGCGAAACAGGCGTCGGCGGATCTGAGAAGTCCCAGTGCGATTCTGTTCAGTTTGCTGCTGTTCTTTCAGTTTGGAAACGAATGGTCGATTGCGGGATGGCTGGCGTTGTTCCTGATCCAAAGGCTGGGGCTTAGCCCGACCACTTCGCTGCTGGTGCTGTCAATGTACTGGTTGGCGCTGCTGCTGGGGCGGATTGTTGCGCAGACGATTCTGCCGAGGGTGCGGCATGCGAGGCTACTGATGGGCAACGTGCTGGCGGCTATGCTGGGGTGCATGTTGCTGGCGTTCACAAACAATCTATTCGGCGCATCGATGGGGGTGTTGCTGGTTGGCTTTGGATTCTCGAGTATTTATCCGTTGATCGTGGAGAAGATCGGCGCGCGGTTTCCGGGCTATCATCCTGGATTCTTCAACGGCGTGTTTTCCTTCGCACTGACAGGCGGACTGCTTGCGCCCTGGCTGCTGAGCTTTCTGGCACATGCCTATGGCATCCAGATTGTGATGGCGCTGCCGATGCTGGGAACCGCGGCGGTGTTTCTGTGTCTGGTGGGAATCTGGGTGGAAGGTAAGTTAAGCGGACGGGGGCTATCGCAGGCGGAGGGTGATTGACTCCACGCCGTTGTTGTAGATGAGATCCAGCGAGCGGATGGATTTGATTTTCCCGCGGTAGGGGAAATAGAGATAGCCGCCGGCGGGGAACTTGTGTTCGCCTTCTTCGATGGCTACCTCTTTCACCAGGACGGACGGCGCGATGTGCGTTGGCGGGGCCAGCGCGGGGTCCGGGGAAACCTGCGGGGGAGCGGGGAGACGGCCTTGATTGGGCCGGTTATCGCCGGGGAATCGGGGCGCGGATTGAGATGGGCGTCCGATGGACCCTTGTCCGTCCTGCCCGTCGAGTTGCACGCGCTGTTCCCAATCGTTGTATTTGAGCGATGACGCGACCAGGGAGGGCGTTGCGGAATTGAGCACCTCCTTCTTTGCGTTGACGCGCAGGGTGAACTGGCCGGCGGAAATCAGAATGGGATTGCGATTGGCAGGGTAGACGCCTACTTCCACGGTGAGGTAATCCTCATTGACGTAGCGTTCCGAATCGCGGCCGAAACTGTGGACCATGAACTCGGCACCGATGGCGAGGCGGACGGTGTTCTGGTGTACTGGAAAATCTTCCGGTAGAGGTCTGGGGGTGAGGCCTTCACCGGCTGAGAGGATACCAGCAATCAGGAAAAGTTCCGGGTGCCATCGCATGTTTGCAGTATAATCGAACATCGTGAAGAGGCTTGTCTGCGTAGCTCTGGTGATACCCGTAGCGTTTGCGGCGCGTCCGGTGGCGGAGCGGATTGATTCTCTGATCGATGGGGCGCGGGCGGCGGTGCAGGCATTCTGGGGCATCCGCGTGGTGAACCTGGCGAATGGGTCGGTTGTGTACTCGAAGAATGAAGACCACTTCTTCGTGCCGGCTTCCAACACAAAACTATTCTCTACAGCACTGGCGTTGACACGATTGGGTCCGGATTACCGGTTCCGCACAACGGTTGCGGCCGGTTCGACGCCGGATGCCAACGGAGTGATCCACGGCGATGTGCGGCTGATTGGCGGCGGGGATCCGAATCTTTCGGCGCGGGTGCTGCCTTACAAGCAAGACGAATTTACGGACAATCCACTACAGGCGATGGACGAACTGGCGGCACAGATGGTGGCGCGCGGCGTGCGGCGTGTGGATGGCGACGTGGTGGGAGACGATACAAGGTATGTTTGGGAGCCGTATCCGGAAGGGTGGGCGTCCGCCGATGCGGTCTGGGAATATGGCGCGCCGGTTAGCGCGCTTACCTTAAACGACAATGCGTTTGCGCTACATGTGCGGCCTGGTGCGCGCGTGGGTGAACCGGCGATACTGACGCTTTCGCCGCGGGTGGAAGAGCTGACGATTCACAATCGAACGCGGACTACCGGGGGCGGCGAGAAGAAGCTGACGTACCAGCGGATTCCGGGGTCGAAGGAGCTGGTGGTGAGCGGCGTGATTCCGTTGCTCGGTCCGGCAGAGAAGACACTGCTGGCGGTGGACGATCCGGCGCTGTTTGCGGCGAATGCGTTGGTGGACGCGCTGGCGAGACTGGGCGTGGCGGTGAGCGGGCGGGCGGAGGCGCGGCACCGGAGCGAGCAGGATACCTCAATCGAGGGGATGGGCGTGGAACTGGCGCGGCACGATTCCCTGCCCCTGGTGGAGGCGCTGCGCGTGATCGATAAAGAGAGCCAGAATCTGCATGCGGAGATGATGCTGCGCGAGGTGTCGCTCGCTGCAGGCGCGATTGGCGGCAGAGCGTCGGGGTTGGAAGAATTGAAGCTGTTTCTGGCCCAGGCGGGAGTTGCTGCAACGCAGTACAACTTTGAAGATGGGTCCGGGCTATCGAGGTTGACGCTGGTTACGCCGGCCACCGTGTCGAAGCTGCTGGTGTATATGTACGGGTCGAAACATCGGGACGCGTGGGTGAGCCTGTTGCCGGTGGCAGGGGAAGACGGGACGCTGAAGAAGCGGTTCCTGGAATCGGGGAATGGGGCGATTCATGCGAAGACGGGGTCGTTGAGCCATGTGGCGGCGCTGTCGGGATACATGCTGCCAGGGACCGGGAAAGCGTACGCGTTTTCGATTCTGGTGAACAACTTCAACGGGCGCGCTTCCGAAGTGCGCGCGGTTCTTGATAAAATTGCAGTGTTGTTGATGAGCGGGAACTGAGGACTATGCCGATTTACGAATATAGCTGTGAAGATTGCGGAACGAAATTCGAGAAGCTGGTGCGCGGGAACACGGAAGTGCTGTGCCCTTCCTGTGGAGAGAGCCACTTGAAGCAGGAGCATTCGACGTTCGCGGCGCATGCCGGCGGCGGTGCCAGCCCGGCTCCGCGGCAGATGGGCGGCGGCTGTCCGGCCGGTATGTGCGGCTCACCGGGTCTTTGCGGACGGAATTAGCGCACGCCGGTTACGGCCGGTAGAGGAGGCTGGGCTTCCCGCGGGCTGCAAACCCGTTGAGCAGGCAGAAAAGCTTACTGCTGGGTTCGATTCCCAGGCCGGTCTCCTGGAAGTCTGGACAATGGTTTGTGCCGGACTGCAAAGGTGAGATTTTTTCTTGACTTTCTCCTTTTGTTCGCCAACAATGGAGAGGTTCCACCTAACTCTATATGGCACTCACTCAACGGCAAAAGCAGGTACTCGATTTTCTGGCTGACTTCGTCGAGACCAAGGGCTATAGCCCCAGCTACGAAGAGATTGCCAACGCGCTGCAACTGAGCTCCCTCGCTACGGTGCATAAGCATGTCTCTGCGCTGGAGGCGAAGAATTATGTCCGGCGAAGTTTCAATCAGAGCCGGTCTTTAGAAGTGGCTCCGAAGTATTTACAGGAATTCCGGCGGATACGGCAAGAGAGTGCGCCCCGCCTGGAGGTGCCGTTGCTTGGTCGAATTGCCGCGGGCACGCCGGTGGAATCCTTCGCTTCGCAAGAAACGCTGAATTTTGCCGATTTCCTGGGGCGTTCCGAGACTTATGCGCTGGAGGTACGGGGCGATTCGATGATCGACGACCATATCTGCAGCGGCGATTTTGTCTTGGTGGAGCGCACGGACCAGGTGCGGGATGGCGAAATCGTGGTGGCTCTGGTGGGCGGGACCGAAACTACGCTGAAGAGGATATATCGGGAAACGAACGGCATGGTTCGGTTACAGCCCGCGAATGCTTCCATGCAGCCGATTATGGTGGCGGCCGATGGAGTAGAACTGCAGGGGCGAGTTCTGGCTGTGCTACGGAAGTACCACTGAGCCCGCTTGCGGCAAGGCCGATGTCATATCGGCCTTGCCGGTTCTTTGCCTGCGCTGTTTAACCCTTGAGCTGCTGTTCGGCGCGGAACCAGTCATCTTGCGGCGAGCCGCCTTGGCAACCGCGTGCTACCCAGGACGAATAGGCTAGATGCGCGACGTCCTCGTGAGTAACGACGTGGGTAACGACGTGGGTCAGGGCCTGCGCCGGGGCCATGGATACCGCTGCGTCCACTTCTTGCGGCATCGGCTTTTTGGTGGTGTGCGTGTGTTTCACTGCTGTTGTTTTAGGTGCTTCTGCGGACCGTCTTTTTTTCGGCTCAGCAGGAACAAGAGCTTCGGTTTCAGTTTTCTTGGTTCTGGGCATACGCTATCATATCAAAACCTGAATCATGTTCGCTACGAAGTGTTTGGAAGCGGTGCTGGCGCCATTACGGTTTCACTAGTTCTTCCAGTATGAGTTTGGCGGCTGCCTGAGCTTCTCCAAAGCTGTGGAGATAAGTTTGAAACTTGCGATTTAAATCGGTGGCGCGCCCGGGACTAAGTTCGGCGCGGACGATCATGTCGCGGATATGGACGGGATGCGGCAGGGCGGCGTCCTCGGTCAGTTCTTCCAGCGCGGTTTCAGGATTGTAGTGATACATAGTTTTATTATCCGCGTTTGATAGGATAGCCACATATGCAAATCAATCGCGGCGGCCCCGTGTACGACGTCGTTGTTATCGGATCTGGAGCCGGTGGTGGCACCACCGTCAAAGTGCTGACGGATCTCGGCGTGAGCGTGGCGCTGATTGAGGCCGGTCCGATGTTGAATCCGGCTAAGGATTTCAAAGAGCACATGTGGCCTTCGCAGTTGAAGGAACGCGGCGCGGGGGAAGGCGGCGCTACTTACTTCGGCAAGGGCCCGGCGTTCGGGCCGTTCCTGGCGCCGAATGGCTATTGGGATATCGAGGGCGAGCCGTACACAGTGGCTCCGGGCAGCGATTTCCGCTGGTTCCGTTCGCGCATTCTTGGCGGCCGTACAAACCACTATGGACGTATCTCTCTGCGGTTTGCGGATTACGATTTCGCTCCTTATTCGCGTGACGGGTTAGGTACGGATTGGCCGGTCACCTACGATGAGATTTCGCCGTACTACGACAAGGCTGAAGCGTTCATCGGCGTCACTGGCACGAAAGAGGGGATTCGCAGCGCGCCGGACGGCATATTCCAAACACCGCCGCCACCGCGCGTGCATGAGGTACTGATCAAGAAGTCCTGCGACAAGCTGAAGATTCCCTGCATCCCGACGCGGCTGGCAATCATTACGAAACCGCTGAATGGGCGCGCGGCTTGCCACTACTGCGGGCAGTGCGGGCGCGGGTGCGTTACGGCGTCAAACTACTCGTCGAGCCAGGTGCAGATTTTCCCTGCGATGAAGAGCGGGAAGTTGACGATCTTCCCGAACTCCATGGCGCGTGAGTTGATTACGAATGGCTCGGGCAAAGTCACTGCGGTTTCCTATATCGATAAAGCCACGCGCACCGAGCGGCAGATCAAATGTCGAACTGTTGTGCTGGCGGCCAGCGCTTGCGAATCGGCGCGGCTGCTGTTGAATTCGAAGGGCCCCGGTTACAGCAATGGGCTGGCGAATTCCTCCGGCGTGGTGGGGCGCTATCTGACCGATAGTACCGGCTACGGCCTGTCGGGCTACGTTCCGGCGCTGGAAGGGCGCGGGCGCTATGACGACGATGGCTTCGGCGGCATGCACATGTACATTCCGTGGTGGGAATGGGACAAGAAGAACAAGACGTTTCCGCGCGGCTATCACGTGGAAATGGGCGGCGGGTATTCGATGCCGAATGTGGGTTCGTTCCATGGGACGTGCCGCTCGCATGAGGGTTATGGGAAGTCGTTGAAGGATGCGATTCGCGACGGGTATGGGAATACCATCGGGCTTTCGGGGCGCGGCGAGATGATTCCGAACGAGAATACGTTCTGCGAGATCGATCCCACGGTGGTGGATAAGTTCGGCATTCCGGTGCTGCGCTTCCATTTCAAGTGGACCGATTACGAGATCAAGCAAGTGCGGCACATGCACGAGAACTTCACCAATATCATCGAGGGCATGGGCGGAAGGGTACTGGGGCTTCGCAATCCGGAACGGGAATCGGCGGGGATCTCAGTGGGCGGGACCATCATCCACGAGATTGGGACGGTGCGGATGGGGAACGATCCAAAGACGTCGGCGCTGAATAAGTATTGCCAGGCGCATGATATGAAGAATCTGTTTGTGGCGGATGCCGGGCCGTTCGTCAGTAATCCGGACAAGAATCCTACGTTGACTATCTGCGCGATGGCTTGGCGCACTTCGGAATACCTGGCCGAGGAATTGAGGAAAGGCAATGTCTAACGCTAACGAAACCACTTCCCGGCGCGATCTGTTCCGCAACGTCGCGCTGGCCGCGGTACTGGGCGGGCTGGATGTAGAGGCGGCGCAGCACGTCCATACGACTGCCGCCGCTGAGAAGTCCGCCACCGGCGCATACAAGGCGAAGCTGCTGAACGCCCATGAGTATCAGACTATGCAAAAGCTGGCGAATCTGATTCTTCCGGCCGATGAACATTCAAAAGGCGCGCTGGATGCGGGCGCGGTGGAATTCATCGATCTGCTTTGCAGCCAGAATCCGGATCTGGCGTCGATCTACACGGGCGGCCTGGCGTGGATGGATCGCGCGATGGAGAAACGGTACGGGAAAGATTTTGTCAGCGCGAGTGCGGAGCAGCAAACGGCGCTGCTGGATCTGATTGCGTACCGGAAGAACGACTCGGCCGAGCTTGGACCCGGGATTGTCTTCTTCGATTGGGCGCGGAAGATGGTGGTGGATGCGTTTTATACGAGCGCGATCGGCGTGAAGGATGTCGGCTACATGGGCAATAAGGGCATGTCGGAATTTAAGGTATCGCAGGAAGCCATTGATTACGTGGTGAAGCGGAGCGGTCTGTAGTCGCACTAAAGCAGGCCGCGCTATTTCAATCCGAGGGCCATCCGGCTATCTGTCAGGATGGCCCTTTGCCGTTGCAATTATCTGTCCCAGTCGCGGTATTGAACGGTGGCTGAGTTTCCCCGGTCCTTTTACTTCTTCCGCGGCTTCGGGTCGAAATCTTGCGTTAGCTCGTCGGCCTTAATTTCGTTTTTCGCACCCTTCTTCGGGACTTCGATTTTCGCGGTCCAGAGAATGGCGTTCAGCACCAGTGTGCGGAAGTCCGGGTTGCCCCAATTGGAATGAAAGTGCGCGCCGGTGAAGCCGAAGCCCCGGCCACCGTCTTCGCGTTCGCGCGCCCAGGCTACAGTTTCCTTGATCGGCGCATCCTTGGGAAGCAGGGTGGTGAGGATGGGCGTGACGCGCGTGTCTGTGGGGTCGAAGCGAATCTTGTAATACCACTCATCTCTCAATTCGAAGCTTTTCCAGCCGCGTGAAATGGGGTGCTTCGGAGAGGCCTGGCTCATCTTGGCCGTGTTGTGAGGGTTCGTCGAATAGGGCCGCTCATAGTAGCCGCCGATCCATTGCAGGAGTTCTGGGCCGCCCTTATCCTTCGGTATTTCTACCGCGTAATGGATGCACGCCATACCCACGCCCAGCGCCATCAGCTTGCCTAATTTCGCCAGGCGGCCGGCTTGGATTAGCGGGCTATTTTCGCCGCCATCCAGGTAGAACACGATAGACGCTGCGCCGTCGAATACCGACTCGTCCGCGGGCCACCCGCCCTTCACCATTACCGTCTCGACGCCTTTATTCTGACGCAGGCATTTGTCCAGAAGAATAATGCCGGCGTTGAATTCGTGTTCGCCGGGCCCGTGGCTGGCAGAGCCGGCTACGAGGACGATTTTCTTCGATGCCGCTTGCCCCGAAACAAGCGAGAGCAAGGCGAGAAGCGCGATTCTACGCATGGGCGCCTCTTTCAAGCAGGCACTTCTTCAGGAACTTGATGCCTTCAAACGCAATGGAATCGGGCGTGGGCGCTATGTCTCGCCAAATCGATGCGGCGGCGGAAAGTTCGCCCAACGCGAAGCCGAAGCTCTCAATGGTGAGCCAGCCGTCGTATTTGATTTCGGCCAATGCTTCGAACACGCTCTTCCATTCCACGTGGCCAGTGCCGGGAATGCCGCGGTCGTTCTCGCAGGTGTGGACGTGCTTCAGATGCTTCGCTACGGTGCGGTAGCCGTCGGCGATACTCTTCTCTTCAATATTGGCGTGGAAGGTATCGAACAGGATTCCGATGTTTGGATGGTTCACCTGATCGCACAGTTCAGCGGCGTCGGCGGCGGTGTTAAGGAAGAAGGTCTCGAAGCGGTTCAGCGGCTCAATGGCCAGGGTGACGCCGTGGCTGGCGAAGGTGTCCGCTACGGATTGATAACCCTCCACCGCCCACTTCCATTCGTCGGTAGTGCGGCGGCGGCCCGGCAGGTAACCGACGGGCGAATAGAGCGGCCCGGCAATCAATTTCGCTCCGGCTTCGGCGGCGGCTTTCGCGCAATCCTTCAAATGCGTGACGGTCTTGCGGCGAACGTCCGCATCATCGCTAATTAGACTCATGTCCCGCGTAATTATCGAACAAATGGTGCATTCCAGGCCATTGGCCTCGGTGCCTTTGCGGATGTCGGCGGCGGCGAAATCATTCGGGTTGAAGAGTGAGACTTCTACCCCGTCGAAGCCGTTCTGCTTGATTGCGGGTAAGAGCGGCAGGTTCTCTTTGGTGAAACTGACAGTCCAGATGAATGTGTTTACGCCAAACTTCATGGTTGGTTTTCCCTTAGTAAGCTAGCAATCGCTCCGCCTGGCGGATCAGGTCGTCCACCTGCGGCAGAATTTCATTTTCGAGCTGCGGATGGTAGCCCACCCAAGTGTCGAGCGCGCCTACGCGGCCCACCGGTGCGTCCAGCGAGCCGAACAGTTCGTCGGCGATGCGCGCGGCAATCTCCGCGCCATAACCCCAGGACAAGCAGTCTTCATGCGCTACCATGACGCGGCTGGTCTTCCGGACCGATTCAACGATGGCTGTCCAATCGTAGGGCGAGAGCGAGCGGAGGTCGATGACTTCAATAGTGCGGTCCGGGTCTCTGTGTTCCAGTTGTGTGGCCGCCTGCAGGGCCTTCTGCACCAGTGCGCCATAGGTGACGATGGTTAGCGAATTTCCGGGCTTCATGATTTTCGCCTTTCCGAAGGGGACCATGTAATCCGGGCCCGCGTGCGGCGAGCGGTTATAGGGCTCGCGGTAGAGTTTCTTATGTTCCAGGAACAGCACTGGATCGTCGCAGCGGATTGCCGTGCGAAGCAGCCCGCAGGCATCCAGGGCATTCGATGGCATTACTACGCGCAGGCCGGGGATGTGCGTGAAGGCGACTTCGCCGCACTGGCTGTGGTAGATGGCTCCGCCGTTCAGATAACCTCCGATGGCCGCGCGGATCACTATCGGACAACTGAATCCGTTATTGGAGCGCCAGCGGATATTGGCCAGTTCGTCGCGGATCTGCATCATGGCCGGCCAGATGTAATCGAAGAACTGAATTTC